>CAZGYZ010000001.1:0-41218 GCA_964530675.1 uncultured Nitrospira sp.
CAGATTGTCAATCTGGAGGTCGCGGGTTCAAATCCCGTCGGCCCCGCCAATTTCCTCTGAGTTTGCTAAACTCTGTAAGCAGAACTGTGATTGCTCCCTAATGCAGGGTGCAGAAAAATTATTGTGGTACAGTGGAAATTCAACGGTTTGCACTTCTAGGACAAGAGGAGAGCCGCGAGCAGGCTGCTTCGTAAGGCTGCGCCAGTGATTGCGCAATCTCCTGATATAGGTTGAGGCCAAGGCTGAGAAGAGGATCAGACTCTTTTCCTCTCAACCGTAACCCTCGGAAAACCCCGGGGACTTTTTCAGCATTCTGCTAGAACCGGGAAAGGTCATAGCCGTATGTTTCAAACAGGTCTAACTGGAGTGCTGGGCTCACTCGGCTCAGTTTCCAAGATCGTGCTCTTGCTCCTGTTGATATTCTCAGTTATCTCGTGGGCCATTATTTTCTCCAAATGGCGAGTATTTCGGGTGGCAGATCTGGAGGACAAGCGGTTCCTGGCTATCCTCGTGAAAGCACGAGATCTCGGAGAGTTGTATCGGCAAGCTGGACGGATTGAAGGAAGTCCCAGCGCATGTGTATTCGAAGGGGTCATGGAGCGTGTGGGGGCCGGGTCAGTCGAGGGGAGGGCTAGTAACGGATCGGGACCAGTTGATCGACATGTGGTGGAGCGGACGGCCTCCCATCTTGCGCAAAGCCAACTCGCACGCCTTGAGAGCTATCTTCCGTTCCTTGCCACAACGGGAAATATTACTCCGTTTATCGGACTGCTTGGGACCGTGATGGGAATCATCGATGCATTTCGTGAGATCGGCACCCAGGGGACTGCCAGTATTTCTGCTGTCGCTCCCGGCGTTGCGGAGGCCCTCATCGCGACGGCAGCAGGTTTGTTCACCGCTATCCCGGCGGTAATTGCCTATAATTACTTCCTTACTCGGATTCGAAACACTGCATTCCGATTGGATTCAGTCACTATTGAAATCTTGGCCTCCCTCTCGACCGCCACCGTATCGAAGACGAAACCAGTTCCGGTCGGAGTTCAAGGATGAGCCTTGAACTCCGACATCGCCGGTTTTTAGCGGAAATCAACGTCATCCCTCTCGTCGATGTGGTCCTCGTCCTCTTGGTAATTTTCATGGTCACCGCCCCGATGCTCTATCGAGGGATGGACATTAAGTTGCCGACCTCTGCCACGAATTCGATTAAGCCGGAAATGCGCACGGTGCTCACAATCGAAAAGGATCAGCGTCTGTATCTCGACAAGGATCCGGTCGGGGTGGCTCAGCTGGAACAGAAGTTGAAGTTCTTGAAACGAGATAATCCCGATGTGTCGCTGTATCTCAGGGCCGATCGCGACGTGCCTTACGGTGTTGTGGTGCAAGTCATGGACGGCGTCAAAAAGGCAGGGATTGAGAAGATCGGGATGGTCACGGAACCGGTCGGTCCAGAACGCGTGGGAGAGTTAGATCCTCCTCGTCTCCCACCGCGGAAAAGTTGATGCAACGTGCGTGAGGGGGCGGGATTGTTATGGTATCCCAGGCGTCGGTCCTGTCAGATGCGTGGTTCAATCAGGACGATCGATCCAGGTTGTCCACTCGGCTCAAACGCACGGTGGTGCTGTCGCTCGTCCTTCATATAGTCGTCTTGCTCGTGGCGGTTGGGCTTCGGCTTCCGCAAAAGGGTGAACGGCCTTTGACGTCTGTGGAAGTGTCGTTGGTCAGTCTCCCGACGTCCGCGAGGCAACCCGAGGCTGCGAAACCGGCGCCGGTGCCGTTAGTCAAGGCCGTGGCCCCCAGCACGGCCCCTTCTGCCGCACCTCCAATAGGCGAGAAGAGAAGGGATATATTGCAGGATCTTCAGCTTCCGCCGGATGCGCCGAAGTTTGGAGATTTGAGCCCCGCAAAAAAACCGGCGACTCAGGCCCAACAGGCGGCAAAAACGCTCGATATCCCGCGTGTTCCGGATGTGGCGCAAGACCCGGTTGCGAAGATTCCTCAGCGGTCTACGGTCAGCGAAGATCTGAGTCGTGAGACAGAAGAAGAGCTGAAAAAGATCAAGCCGTTTCAACCGCTGGCCAAGCTGGACATCCCGAAAGAAGCGAAGCCGAGCGAGGCGTTATTAAAGCCGGCGCCTCAGCAAGAGGTGAGAGCTCAGGCGGTTAAGACTCCCGAGACAACCCTGAGGATTTCCGGTACGGCTGGGTCGAACCTCTACTGGGCTCGCGTGCAGTCCATTATTAGCAGTCAGTGGGAGCCGCCTCCGGTCGATATGACGGGGCAAACTTATACGATGATCGTCAAGTTTCGGCTTCAACGGGATGGAATCATCAAAGACGTGGTCGTGCAACGGTCGTCCGGGAATGCCTACTTTGATATGGCGGGCCAGCGTGCTGTGCTGCGGCCACGAGTTCTGCCTGTGTTTCCTGCAGATATGGCAGACAGCTATAAAGATATAGAAATGGTATTTCGAGTTGGAGAATTGGCCGGATGACACGGGTGAAACTGATCAGTGCCTGGTTCGGGGGATTGTTGCTCATCGCCGCAGCCGTCGGCATTCTTGAATCCGGGGCAGCGGATGTATTTCTCGAAGCCACCCGCCCAGATTTCCAAAAGATTTCCCTAGGTGTTGCGGAGATAGAAAACGCGGGAGGCCCCAATTGGTTGTCGGGGCGGATCGAAGAAATCTTGAAAAATGATGTGAGACGGTCTTTGGTCTTCGATCTGGTGGATTTACCCGGTCTTGGGATTCAAACATCCGGTATTCGCAACGGGAAGGGAGCCGGCTCTAAGGCTGTCTTCAAGCAGGCGGCTGAGAAGGGTGTCTCGGTTTTGGTCTGGGGAACAGTGGGAATGAAAGAGGCGGGCGAACAAGCCGACGTGAGCATGGAAGGCTTCGTCTACGACAGCGGAAGCGATGAAGTCGTAGGGGGGAAGCGCTATGCGGGATCGCCCTCGGTTGTGCGGCAGATGGCGCACCGCTTTGCCGACGAACTGGTGTTTCGTTACACGGGCGAGCCGGGTATCGCGCGGACGAAGATTGCGTATGTGGCTCAGCAGGGGACTGCCCGCGAGTTGTTTGTAATGGATTATGATGGCTACGATACGCGCCAACTCACCGCCGACGGGTTTCTGAACCTCATGCCGCAATGGTCTCCGGATCGACGATTCCTCATTTTTACCGCCTATCGCAATCGAAATACGCAGGACATCGACATGATCGAGTTAGCGACGGGTAAGCGATGGACGGTGATTTCTTTTGGAGGGCTGAATATTACTCCGGCACTGTCTCCTGATGGAATCTTCCTGGCATTTGCCTCCAGTTATGAAGGCAATTCTGAAATTTATCGGTTGGATACAAGGACGAAAGCCATCCAGCGCTTGACGGTGAATCCGTCCGGCGACTTGTCTCCTTCCTGGTCTCCGAACGGGAGAGAGTTGGTATTTGTGTCGGATCGGGGTGGCGGACCGCAACTGTTCTTGATGAGTTCAGACGGGTCGAACGTGCGCCGTCTGACATTTGAAGGAGATTACAATGCGGCGCCAGTGTGGTCGCCGCGCGGGAACTGGATCGCCTATGTATGCCGGACACATAGAGAGTACAAGCTGTGTATCATCTCGCCAGACGGACAGAAACGAACGCAATTGACGACGGGACCGGGTGTCGACGATTCACCTTCTTGGTCGCCGGATGGCCGGCATCTGGCGTTCAGTTCGACGGCCGATGGAAAGAGCCAGATCTATATGATCGATGCCGACGGGAAAGGCAGGGAACGGCTTACTTTTCAGGGGACGCATAATAGTGCGCCTTCCTGGTCTCCGGCATGGTGAGGATGCCGTTTTGACTCTAACGGATGAATGAGGGTACATAAATGGTCGAGATGGCTAACCTAGGAAAAGGAGAACGACATATGAACAGGACGCTCTGGACATGTGGTTCGGTGCTAGCGATGAGCATCGTATTGATTGGTATGCCTGGCTGTTCCAAAAAGTCTGTACAGTCCGGCGGCGACTCCCAGTCCACTCAAGGAGGGGCGAAGGGGGGAACGGATAGTTCCAAGTCGGGTGTCGGCAACTTCCCTGACACCGGTGTTCAGTCTGGTGGCGGCGGGCTTCGGGGCCTCGACAAGAACCCATCGGAGGAACGTTTGGGCAGTGGGACTACGCAGGGTAAGATGGATTCCTCCAGCAGTGCCGGGCGACAAATGGAGGAAATCAGGGCCGAGCAGGCTGCTTCAGCCGCAGCAGGTCTGCGAGATGTGTTTTTCGGCTACGATAGCTGGGTGATTTCCGAGGAAGGGCGTCAATCGTTAAGTCACGATGCGGAGTGGATGAAGTCCAATCCGAATGCGCTGATCAAGGTCGAAGGGCATTGTGATGAGCGTGGAACCGTCGCCTACAACTTTGTACTCGGGGAAAAGCGGGCGAAAGCCGCCCGGAACTATCTGGTCGAACTCGGTGTCGCTGCCAATCGCCTGTCCGTGGTGTCGTATGGGAAAGAGCGACCGTCTTGCAATGAGCATGCGGAGTCGTGCTATCAGCAGAATAGGCGAGGACGCATTTTGATAAAGTCCGGAAAGTAGGCAGCGTATTTTTGTCACGGCGGTTGCGATTCTGTAGTCCGTAAAGAGAGAGCTGGGGATTCCTTTGTTGCCCTTCACCATAGACCTTGTAGTTTGCGGTGGGGAGCCGCATCATTCGTAGGTGCAATAATGTGGAACGGTTCGAATACAAACGGAACGTGGGCGACGATCTGTGTAGTCTATGTTTTGTTGTCGACAGGCTGTGTTGCCCAACAGTCTGATCTCAAACAGACAGAAAAAAATCTTCAGCAGCGGATTAAGCAGTCGGTCGATGAGTCGGCACAGACTCGCGCGCGCCAGAGTCAGGAGATTTCGGTGCTTCGGGAACAGGAGTTGCCCCAGTTGCGCGGCGAGTTGGAGCGGGCGTTGCATCAAGCCCAGGAGCTCCAGGCCAAGCAGGAAGATTTCAAGCAGCGCTCTCTGCAGCTTGAGCAACAAACCAAACGGCTCGAACAGTTGGCCGGCAAGCTGGAGGTGGAGGGTACAACTCGTTACAATCAGGTACGCGAAAGCCTCAATGCGCAAGATGTCAAAAATAAACAAGATCGCGATCAGCTCCGTATTGATGTGAATGCTCGTCTTGACGACGTGAGTCGGCAGATGGAGATGATTCGAAAGGAGATCATCGAGGTCGTGCAGAAGACGAACAGCGGACTTGCTAAAAGCCTCGATACGCGCCTGGATGAGCAGCATAAGGCGCTGGCGGATAACCAGGCGCGGGCCGAACAGCTGTCGGCAAAGTTCGCACAATTCAGTCAGTCCCTCACGGCATTCAGGGATTCGCTGACCGGATTGAGCGAAAGGGTGAATCAAGGAGAGCAGGAGAGTAAAGCAGTGACCGGTCACTTGGGCGAGGTCAGTACGAGTGTTACATCTGTAGCGCAGAAGCTCGCCGCCCGCCTCAATGAACAGGACCATCGTCTGGATGCCCTCTCCAAAGCCGTTGATCGGGTGGCGCAGGATGCTCATCTACGAGGGGGAAACAAGGGAGCGACACGTCAGTCAACCACGAAGCCGGCCCAGCGATCGACAGTAGCACCTGTGTCTGAGACCGAAAGGT
Source organism: uncultured Nitrospira sp. (assembly GCA_964530675.1). Classification (GTDB taxonomy): domain Bacteria; phylum Nitrospirota; class Nitrospiria; order Nitrospirales; family Nitrospiraceae; genus Palsa-1315. The sequence goes on from CAZGYZ010000001.1 coordinate 5,641, forward strand.
TTGAGCGGTGAAGGCCTTCGGCTTCGCTCTCTGAGCAAGGTGAAGAGAACAATCGTTCGCAGTGGTGACTAGGTAGTCGAGCCTGTGGAGTCCCCTTTCCGACAAGTCAGTCAGAGCGAGAGCGCTCCGATAAACGATCCCAGTTGAAGGAGTTTCAATAACCGTGATGCACAAGAATATAGACTCAAGGGGATTGGCCATTCTCATGGCTGGGGCGATGGTGTGGCTCGCTGGATGTGCCAACCACGCGGATTTTGTGGAAGTGCGTGATCACTTGGCGACGGTGTCGAAGTCTCAGGATCAAGATCAAAAGCGGTTGGATGCGTTGCAACGACGCTTGGAGTCGCTGGAGCGGATGAAGGATACTGAATCTGCCCGACAGAAGCTCGATCCAAAGTTCGATGAACTGTCTGCACGGATCCAAAGGTTAGAGAGCCGGTTGGCCAAATCCGACGAAGGAATGGGTGTTCCGGTTCCGCCTAAGATAGAGCCATCTCAAGTCGATCCCACTCGTCCCTCAAAGCCACAGAGGTCTGCCTCCCCTGCAGATGCGCCGCTGGTAATGCCAGGTGTTCCCACGATTACCCCGACGTCGGCGTTCAATTTGGCGTACAATGACTATCTCAACGGAAAATACGATCTTGCCGTGGCGGGTTTTCAGCGATTTGTGAAGGACTTCCCCGGCACGTCGCTGACGCCGAATGCCTACTACTGGTTAGGCGAGTCTTCTTACCAGCAGAAAGATTATGTGCGCGCGATACAATCATTTGAGTATCTTTCGACGGAGTATCCGGGAAACGAGAAGGTGCCGGCGGCGCTTTTTAAATCGGGGCTCGCGGCGGGAGAAACCGGAGATCTCGCCAAATCGAAGAAGAACCTCAAACGGGTCATCGAAGAATTCCCGACGTCGGACGAAGCGAAGTTGGCTAAGAATAAGCTGGCTGAAATTCGATGATCGCACGTCCATCGAGACGGCTCGTGGTGGCTCCCTTGTTTTTGACATTTCCTGGAGTCTAGTTTCATGCCCGCCGCCAGTTGCTCCGCCAAGATCCATGTCCTTCCGGGCGATGTAGTCAGCCGTATCGCAGCCGGCGAGGTCATTGAGCGCCCTGCCGCAGTCGTCAAAGAGTTGCTGGAAAACAGTCTCGATGCGGGGGGCTTGCATATCACGGTCGATGTGAAGGACGGAGGGCTGGCCCTCATTCGAGTCACGGACGATGGCGAGGGAATCAGTCGCGCCGACCTTCCTCGTGCGTTTGAGCGGCATGCAACCAGTAAGCTCAGGTCCGACCGGGATCTGGCCTCGGTGACGACGATGGGTTTTCGCGGCGAGGCGTTACCGAGCATCGCGTCTGTCTCCCATGTGCTGGTGGCGACTGCGGCCCGGCAGGATGCGGTGGGATCACAGCTCACCTTAGTCGCAGGAGCGGGTGGCCTTATCGTGGACGCGCCACCCGTGCCTGGCACCAGGATCGAAGTCTCCAATCTCTTTTTCAATCAACCGGCCAGAAAGAAATTTCTCAAGTCGACCACGACTGAATTCTCCCATATCAGTCATGTCGTGCAACTTGCAGGTCTCGCCTGGCCCTCAGTGCACTTTCGCCTGACCCATAACGGACAGGAGATTCTCAACTATCCCGCCGTGACAGCGGATCGCGATCGAATTCTTCAAGTCTATCGTCAGACGTTTCTCGATCGGACCATTGAGATCCGAGGCAGGACGGGGGGATTGTCGATCCGTGGCGTGATGGTCGATCCTATCCATGCGCGGTCCTCGAAAATGCCGCAGGAATTGTTTGTGAACCGGCGCACTATCCGCAATGCGACCGTGTTTCATGCGGTCATGGAAGGGTATGGATCGTTTCTTCCAAAAGGGTCTCACCCGACGTTCGTGCTCTTTCTTGACATCGAACCGGACCGGATCGATGTCAACGTGCATCCCGCGAAAAAGGAAGTGCGGTTCGCGGAAACGGAATCGCTTCATCAGTTGGTGCGCCAGTCAGTCCGTCATGCACTCGGCGGTTCCGAGCGGAAGGTCGTGCTGGGTCTCTCGCAGGCGGCGCCGGAGTTCGTTCCTGCGGACGAGCGGCAGACTTCATCACTTCCGGATTCTCACCCGGCCACCTCCCTCTCAGCTCGCGGGCAGGATTCTTTGACCAATGGCAGCGACAGGGTGTCGCTGTCCGGCAGCGTTGAGGGAACTCAGTTGGCCTTTGCCCACGAAGCAGCTTCAGTATATCAACGGGCAGAGAAACCCGAGATCGTGCCGCTCGGCCAAATTCTCCGGACCTATCTTGTGGCGCAGGTGGGTGAAGAGCTGCAAGTGGTCGATCAACATACGGCGCACGAACGCGTCATTTTCCAACGACTTTGGCGAGGGTGGCAGGGCCGGGAGATCCCCTCGCAGCCGCTGTTGATTCCTGAGCCGATCGAGCTGTCCGCGGCGCAGTGCATGCTATTGCTCAAACGCTGTGATGATTTGGAGAAACTCGGCCTCCTGATTGAACCATTTGGCGCCACAGCCATCGCGATTCGCGGGGTGCCGGTCGGCCTCGGCAAGGTGGATGCGGCTGGCTTGGTACAGGATCTACTCGACGATTTAACAGAGTGGGACAGCGCATCGTCTCTGGAACTGCGGGTTCAACCTGTATTGGCTTCGCTCGCTTGTCATGGAGCAGTACGGGCCGGACGTGCCTTGGCCCTTCCTGAAATTCAACAGCTGATTTATGACTGGGTTCAAGAAGGGTTGATTATGACCTGCCCGCATGGGCGCCGTACGGCGTTTCGTCTCTCAACAGATGAGCTTGCCAAGCTATTCGGTCGGGTTGGATGGACGTGATGGCCATTCCAGCGAGTGCGACGCGGCGTCTTTCCGAGACGCAGGTCTTGGCCAAGCCTGTGGTCGTGATAGTGGGACCGACCGCGGTAGGGAAGAGCCGCATCGCGGTCGAGGTAGCCAAGGCTTTCGAGACCGAGGTGCTCACGGCGGACTCACGGCAAGTCTATCGTGGTATGGATGTTGGCACGGATAAGCCGGCTTCAGAGGAGCGCCAGGCGGTTCCCCATCGGCTGATCGATCTTGTCGATCCTGACGAATCGTTTAATGCAGGATTGTATCGCTGCCAGGCGATCGATGAGATCGAGCGTCTCTATCGGGACTGCCGCCTTCCCCTGGTCGTGGGTGGTACAGGGCTTTACGTGCGGACCCTCCTCAAGGGCTTGTGCGATGCGCCACAGGCCGATCCGATTGTGCGGGAGGCACTGCGGCAGGAGGCGGAGGACCAAGGGTCTGATCGTCTCTATGCGAGGCTTGTGGATGTCGACCCTGTGATTGCGGCGCGGTTGCACCCACGCGACGAATCAAAAGTGATTCGCGCGCTGGAGGTGTACCAGTTATCCGGTCGTCGGATGTCGGAGTTTCAACAGGAGCATGGGTTTGCTGAACGGCCCTTTGCAACCTTAATGATCGGCTTGAACCGAGACCGCGATATGCTGTACCGGCGTATCGAAGGGCGGATTGATTGGCAGCTGGCTCATGGGTTGATAGAAGAGACGAAGCGGCTCCTGGCTCAGGGATATCAGCGCGACAGCGCGGCGATGAAAGGTTTGGGTTATCGGCAGGTGGCTGAGCACTTGGCCGGCGAGTATGACGCCTCTGAAATGGTTCGGCGGTTTAAACGGGACACGAGACATTTTTCCAAACGGCAAATGACCTGGTTTCGAAAGGAGCCGGGGATTCAGTGGCTGATGATCGAGGAGTCGGAATCTGTACCGCATACGGCTACACGGGTGATTGAACAGATAGATCGATTTCTCAACACACTTACTTGAGGATGAAGGATGACACGACAGGGGAAGGCAGTGCGCGCAGACATCGGGATTATCGGCGGCAGCGGGTTATACGACATCGAGGGCCTTCGGAAGGTCAAGGAACTTTCGGTCAAGACTCCCTTTGGATCTCCTTCCGACACAGTGATACTCGGTGAGTTGGAAGGGGTTCGTATTGCCTTTCTCTCGCGGCATGGACGTGGACATCGGATGAATCCTTCTGAGATCAACTATCGCGCGAATATTTACGCCCTCAAGTCGATCGGGGTGAGCCGGGTGATTTCTGTGAGTGCAGTCGGCAGTATGAAGGAGTCGATCAAGCCCGGTGACGTTGTGTTGCCGGATCAGTTTATCGATCTCACCAAACGGCGGGTATCTACCTTCTTTGAGGGAGGAATTGTCGCCCATGTGGCGTTCGGTGATCCGGTCTGCCCCTCGCTCGGTGCGGTATTGTCGGGTGCGGCTCGCACGGTCGGCGCCACTGTCCATCAGGGCGGCGTCTATCTCTGCATCGAAGGCCCGCAGTTTTCGACCAAAGGGGAGTCTCGGTTATATCGTCAGTGGGGTGTGAGTGTGATCGGGATGACGAATCTTCCCGAGGCCAAGCTCGCACGTGAGGCAGAACTCTGTTATGCCACGGTGGCCTTAGCAACCGACTACGACTGTTGGCATGAGACAGAACAGGCCGTCACTGTCGAGTCGATCTTGACCACTCTCCGCCGGAATGTCACGCTAGCCAAACAGCTGCTGCGGACGGCGCTGAGTGCGGTGGCCGACGCCAAGGCCTGCTCCTGTCAGCGTTCATTGCAGGATGCTATTATTACGGCGCCGGATCGGATGCCCGCCTCGGTCCGACGGAAGTTGGCCTTGCTAATTGATCGGGTTCTTCCGGCGAAGAAAGGGATTCGGTGAGCTATGGGGAAGTTGCTTGTCGTCGGATCGGTTGCACTCGATACGGTGAAAACACCCTTCGGGGAAGTCAGCGAGGTTCTTGGAGGTTCGGCCACATTTTTCTCAACGGCGGCCAGCTATTTTACCAGCGTGGATCTCATTGCAGTCGTGGGGGAAGATTTCCCTCCGCAACACCTGGATTTTCTCAAGAGCCGTGGCATCGATGTCACCGGGTTGGAGCGGAGGCCCGGGGCGACATTTCGCTGGAAAGGGGAATACACTCATCAGTTGAACGAAGCGCACACACTCGATACGAAACTCAACGTATTCGAAACGTTTCGGCCACAGATTCCCGATGCCTATCGATCCCCGGACCTCTTGTTCTTGGGTAATATCGATCCGGAGCTTCAGTTGGATGTGCTGCAGAAACTTTCGCGTCCGCCGCTGGTCGCGTGCGATACGATGAACTTTTGGATCAATGGCAAACGGAACGCGTTGTGGCGGGTCTTGGAGCAGGTCGATATTCTGATCATTAACGATGGAGAAGCCCGTGCGCTCGGTGAAGATTCGAATCTGGTGAAGGTTGCGAAAAAAGTACTCGCGCGCGGACCCAAGCACCTCATCATCAAACGTGGGGAGTATGGGGTATTGATGTTCAATGAGAAGCAGGTGTTCGGGGCTCCGGCCTTTCCGCTTGAAGATGTGCGCGATCCAACCGGTGCGGGGGATACCTTCGCCGGCGGGTTCCTGGGCTATCTGACGGCCACCGGCGATCGTTCGCTTGAGGCGTTCAAACAAGCAATTATCTTCGGGAGTGTTATGGCGTCATTTACCGTAGAAGCCTTTAGTCTTGACCGTTTGCGAATCCTGGATTACAAAGAAGTTCAGGAACGGTTTCGAGCCTTTAAGCGGCTGACCCATTTTGAGGACATTTCGTGATGCAGATTCGCTGTGTCGGTTCAATTATTGGACCATTGGCCTGCCCGTTGCTGGTGTCGGCCCTGTTGATCGGATGGTTGTCCGGCTGTGCCACATCGGAAGGTTCGGCGCAGAAATCAAAAGGCTATTATCAGGAAGGCATCGCGAGTCTGGAGTACGATCAGCAGAAGTCCTTTGTGTCGTTCCAGAAGGCGGTGAAGCTCGATCCGAACAACAAAGAAGCACGATACGGGCTCGGACACATACTGGCGCTGCAGGGTAAATTAGTTCAAGCTGAGGAGGAATTCACGGCAGCGACCAAACTCGATGAGAATTACTCGGAAGCCTACACCTATCTGGGCCAGGTTTTAGAGAAACAGGAGCGGTGGACCGAAGCGATCGCTGCATTCCGTCAGGCGCTGACCAATCCCTTATACGCAACGCCGGACCTGGCCCGATTCCATCTCGGTCGGGTCCTGGCTCACGAGGGTAATTTTCAGGGTGCCATGGAAGCGTTTGAGGATGCCTTAGTGGTCAATCCGCCCAATGTCCCTCCGGCTTTATTACACTTAGAGTTGGGGCGGGCGTATTACAAGCTGGGGTTCGAACGGCGCTCAAGGGAAATGCTGACTAAGGTGACGACGCTCGATAAGGGCGGTGAATATGCCGCAGCTGCGAAGGAATTGCTGACACGGCTCAAGCCGTAGAGAGACACCCATGGAATCAATCGGTGAATTTTTCAAGCAGGTGCGCGAGACCAAGGGGCTCACCATCGACGAAGTCGCCTCGAAGACGCGGATTCGAACCGATTTTGTGAAGGCGCTGGAAGATGGGAACTTCGCCAAGCTGCCCGATCAGGTGTTTGCGCGAGGCTTTGTCCGGTCCTATGCTCGGTCACTTGGGCTCGATGAAGAGGATGCGATCCACCGATTCACTCAGTCAGCCGGCCCCTATTACGACAAGCAAGTTGAGCGGGAGAGATTAAAAATCAGGCAGGCGGAAGAAGAGCGAAAGCGTCAAGCTAACCGAAAGGCCGTCGCGATTGCGATCGGCGTTGCGATTCTTGCACTCATCTTCCTCCTAAGCCGGGAACAGTCGTCGCTCTTGGTCCATCGTTCGAGCTCGGACCTTCCATCTTCAGGATCGAAACGGACCACTGCACCGGCTCCAGAATCTCAGGACACGCCGCTGAGCCCTCAAACCGAAACGGTCCCGCAGGACCAGCCTGCTCCCAATACCAAACCGAGCGAGGCCCCTGTCGTATCAGCCAAGGCGAGCGTGGGAGATCACGTTGAGTCAGTGACCAGCCCCGTAACCACAGCTTCGGCTATGCCGAAGCCTGTGGCGCCAGTTCCTTCGTCGCTGGGGAACGACGGACCGCTGGGAGGGATTTCACTCGAAGGGTCTGGAACAACAGAGGGACAGTTGGCACTGGACCTTGAGGCGATAGAGCTGAGTTGGGTCGTCATTCAGATCGATGGGGGCAGTCCCCAAGAAGCCTTGCTGCGACCCGGAGAAAAAGCTACATGGAAAGGTCAGGACCAGTTTATCTTGACGCTCGGTAACGCCGGGGGGGTCAAGGCCGAACTCAATGGCAAACCTCAAAAGCCATTCGGCCCGAGTGGCAAAGTCGCACGCGACATCGTCATCAAGCGTTAGCAGGCTTCGGAACAACATTTCACACAGCAGAACTTTGATGGCCTGCACGTCTGGCGTAGCCAGACCTGCAGAGGTGCTCGATATTGAGGAATGGGGCGCCACGGCAGAATCTGAGGCACAATGGCGCCACCCTTTTGAAGCTTCCGAGATCTCCGTTGATCATACATACCCTAACTAGCGGAAATATCGTATCTCACCGTGAGGGGATTCTGGCATGAGCCTTGATATGTATTTGGTTAGGGCTGAACGAAATCCGTCGGAGCGGAAGTGAGCATGAGTCGGAAACGGGATCGTGAAGCGAAAGAATTACGGAGTAGGGAAACCTTCCGATAGCACCCTGGATTGCTTGACATGAGTGGAAGGCCATTGTTATATTCGCCCGCGTTTTGTCGCTTTGACATGGAGACCATAAGCCAGCGGCCCAATGCCGAGTTCACGTGCGGTGGTTAAACACAAAGGAGGAAATCTGATGGGGTATTTTTCTAAGTTCCTGGGAATCAGCGCAGCGCTGATATTGCTTTCGGCCTCAGTGGTTGGAGCCGAGGAGAAAGATCCACTCAAGTCCCGTGTCCCGGCTGATCAGATGGCCGACGCGAAGGCCAACAAGAATAAGTTTGAGCCAACTCCAGAGAACGTTGCCAAAGGAAAGGCACTGTTCGAGGGGAAGGGGACTTGCTTCAATTGTCATGGTAAGAATGGGGATGGCCAGGGCGAAGCCGGGAAGGTTCTCAATCCGAGCCCCCGCGATTTCACGAACTGCAAGTTTCATAAGAAGCGGAAAGATGGCGAGCTCTTCTGGGTGATGAAGAACGGGAGTGTCGGCACAGGCATGATTTCCTTGGTTCCAGCAATTATCACAGAAGATGAAGCCTGGCTGATCATCCACTACGAGCGGACCTTCTGCAAAGCCGAGTAGTTTCGTCGCAGCCCCAAGGCTAATGAGAGGGTGGAGGATCGAATCCTCCACCCTCTTTTTTTTCTTCCAAACGTGTGACTCTGTCAGGATGCTCAAAAAGGCCAGCCTTCTCACCCGCCCAACCCCGGCGCGCCGAGACGCGCACTGTCCCAGGCAATGCCGCGGCGCGCGATCACTTACTACTTTACTTAAGGGGTGGCTGGGATGATCCCAACTGCGCGCGTCCAACGAGGGCTTTCTCAAGCCGCGCGTTGCGCGAGCACGGGGATCGTCCCAGCTACCCCACCTTCTTTTTCAGCATCCTGTTCGTTAGTGTGCTTCGGTGCCCTGGATCGCAGCAACCTTGGTCAATATCAAGGCAGCAGAGGGATCGATTGGGCTGATCGCCGGCACCGCAAACGGGCGTTGCTCCTGGTTCATGTAGGTTTTGGAAGCCCAGCGCACTTTCTGGCTGAGATAGGCCGCTGTTTCGCCGAGTGTCACGTCGCCGTCTCGATTGGTGTCGGCTTCACCGCGCAGCGCCCGCAGCAGATAGTAGGTGAACAGGCCATGCCGATGCTGGTCGTCCTCTAACCCTTGCCCGATGCCGCTGAGTCCAATGATATGGAGGGTTGAGCTTCCTGCGGGATTCCATTGTGGAAGGATGGTCTTGGTTTTGTTATCTGGCCCCATACGCGACACAACGCCATCGAACAAAAACACCGTCTGTTTTGCTTTCAAGCGGGCCAGCGCTGCCTCCAAATTTTTGAGCGGGTACGATCGTGAGGTAGTCGTGGCAGTCCCATCGTATGGGACCAGGAATGTCTCTCCCGTCGAAGAGACCGAAGCAAGACCGGCAAAGTAGACAATAACGACTGCATCCCTGTTCATATGAGGCGGCAGCCAATCCAACAGCGCTTCGTCAATATCCGAGCGTATCGCCTTCCAATCTTGTAGTAGACGAATATTGGAGGCTGGCACCCCACCAAGGGACTGAAAATAGCTTGAGACTATCGCAGCATCCAAGGAAGCGAACTTGCGGGAGGGGATTTGCTGGTCTCGATAGGATCCGATCCCGATTGAGATCAAGTAGGTGTGGGGTTGTTGAAACCCGGTGGTCACAGCAGGGATGTGATCCACGTCGTCAGTTTTGATGCTGCTAGGCTGGATGGACAGGGCCAGGGTTTGAACCGGCGGCTGAATACGGGTTCCTGAATCGGAGACGGCCACGTGAATCTCGGCCTTTTGTTGTTGGATGGACTGCGGCAAAGTCGCCGCAAATTCGATTGAGCGGGATTGGCCCGGTTGCAGCCGTCCTATTGCAAGGGAGTTTGTAGGAAATTGGGCGAGTAGTGAGGCGGTTCCCGTCAAGGTAGCAGTGACACCCAGTAGGTCCTGCTCTCCTCCGTTCACGAGGTCGATGCGTACTCGAATGCGCTCGCCTCCCTCAAAGACCAAATTGCTGTTCTCGTCCAGCACAGTGGCCTTAAATGAGAGCGCCGACAAAGTGCCTTTGGCCTGCATGGCTGCCATCGGTGGAACTGACGGAGCTGGCGCTCCTTCCACCGGTGCGGGAGCCGCTGCCAGTTGGGTACGGACGGTGCGGATGAATTGTGTCGAGAGGGCGATCCCAGCGTCATGCACAAACTCGCCTATATTGCCGTAATCGCATCGGCGGTTGCTCGGTTCCAGGATAAGCCGTTGGTTGTGCGCGATGGAAACGGTCTGTCGGCCAAGTTCTTTCCCCGTAGGATCCTTGAAGGTTAAGAGGGTCTCGAGGGTGATGTCCGCAGGGACTCGATCATAGACATTATCAGCCCAAAGTTTGAGGCCCGAGCGTTGGAGTGTGACTACGATCTCTTTGTCTGGCGGGATCTGTGCGGGGACTCCACCGGTGACGGTTACGGCCGTAAAATTTTGAGAGGCCGCGTCAATCATGATCGATTCGACTTCTTCCCCCACGTTGAGCTCGTGGGGGCTATTGCATCCATCGATGTACTGCATTTTGAGATTGGTGAAGGAGGGATCGAAGGTCAGCTTGACGGAGTTGGCCAGACGCGGACCCATGTCTGGTAAGGGGGTTTGGTGAAACGCCGAAGTCAGCTTCTCGCATCCCGACAGTACGCCCACTGTGAGGAGAAGACCCAAGAGGGTGGCCCATCGCAGCGAAATGGCGGAGCGGCGCGCGACAAGCGAGCGGGGCGAAACTCGCGTAAGGTATGAGCCCTGTCTCTGCCAGTCGAGCTTTTCTCGCCAGTCTTGTGTGGTACGCTCGGCTATCATACGGGGAACTTCATTGCAGCGGGAGTCCGACTCGACCGGCTGTCGTGGGATGGAGATTCTGCGCCGGGGACGGAGAAGCGTAGTAGCCCTTGGTCCAGTTCTGTCGGATCACAGCCAATTCGCGCAGCATGGCAAACCCATCTCTGATGACACGAAATTTTGAGCCCGGTTGATGGGACCAATTCACCGGAATTTCTGCGATATGATATCTGCGTTGCTGCGCGACATAGAGCAACTCGACGTCGAAGCCATAGCCGTTGATGGTGGAGACGCCAAAGAGGTCTGCTGCCACAGTTTGACGGAAAAGTTTGAATCCGCATTGAGTGTCGGCGATTCCTCTGAGGCCTCTTTCCTGGATGAGAGTGTTGAACAGATAGCTCAAAATGGTCCGGTACCAGCGAGTCTGGACCGCATAGTCCGGCAACCGGGCGGCGAGTGAGCGCGATCCGATAGCCACGTCGGCGCCGTCCATCACGGCCTGTTCGAGCCGGGTGAGTTCCTGGATCGGAGTGGCGCCGTCCGCATCAGTAAATAGTTGCAGCCGCCCGATGGCAGCGCTCATCCCTCGTCGTACGGCGGCGCCTTTGCCTTGGCGCAGTGGAGCCCGGAGTAATTGAATCTCCGGGGTCGAAGAGACGAGGGTCTCAACAACGGTGGCCGTATCATCGGTACTGCCGTCGTCGACCACGAGGATTTCAAAGGGCTGTTTTCGGTCCCGCAAGAATGTGGTGATGCTTTGAAGATGAGGAAGAATACGATCAGCTTCGTTATGAGCCGGAACGACGATCGACCATTGAATGGAACCTGAGGCGCCTTGGCAGGGCATAGCTAACCACCCTCTTTGCAGTAAACCGAACAGACGGCGTCAGACCAGAGCCCAGGTTCACGATGGTAACGAGCCCCAAGTGGGAATGCAAGCGGAGGGTACCACTGGACTTGACAGATCCGCCGATGGGGGGCCAACGTACAAAAAAGTGGCTTGCAGTGACGGGCAAGTTTGAACCTCCCGAAGGCTAAGTATGCGCCAATTGCTCAATCAAGTCAGTCTCCTGCTCAGTATGGTTTTCTTGGTGTCTTGTGCCGCCGCCATTCCACCGGCACGGATTGGCGATTATGTTTCCTCAGAGCACAAGACCTTCGACGACGCGTTCAGGTGGATCAATCAGCGACCACTACAGGCAGAGCTTGTTGTGGTGTCAGATACGGCAGAGCCAGGTGCGGCTCCGAATCTGCCTGACGAGGCGCTTGTTCGCCTTGGAGAGAAACTACAGCAGGGTCTCGGTCGTGCGATTCCTGTGGCGATAACAGAGGTGATCTCGGCCGACCATATCAGACCGCAGCCGTATGGGGATTGGGCCCAGTTTGCAGAACTGGGCCGGCAACGGGGGCTCGATTATCTGGCCATCGTGATCGTCTCTAGCACTGAACGGGAATATCCCGTGACGCTATTTTTGGGATTAACTACGCATGCGCAACCTGGGTTTCGTCGAGATAACTGGTCGTTGCTGGAATTTGCCCTGTTGGATTTGAAACACAATCAGATCTTGATGCAAGCCGAGGGTAGGGGCTGGGCCACGCTGGATCGTCCGAGTGCGCCAGGGATTAATCAATGGTATCCGGCTGTCTACCTTCGCCCTCAGGATGAGCGGCGGATCTGGCCGCCAACGTACGAGGGTGCGCCGAACACGCTCCGTGTTGTGTCCTTTGAGCAAGCAGCTAAGCGGCTGCTCCTGAAGCTTCAGAACTCTTGGATTGGGGTATTAGATTCCGAGGCGCGGGCTCGGAGAACCGGTTCCTAGCCCGCATTATTCATGACGGTTCGTCGCGAAATCGCGCAGTCGCCATGCGAGACAGGCGCGCGGAGCCGCGAGGGAGGGAGGCATACTTGAAACAGTATGTTGACCGACCGAACGGCGAGCCCGCCTGCCTGGACGCCGGGCCACCGCGTCCAGGCTTGTCGCAGCGGCGAATCCGCGATTGCAGCAGAAGCGTTCATGAATAATGCGGGCTAGAGGCCTATCCGATGGGGGATGATTAGTCATTAGTCTTTGAAGGCCTGGGAAGGGATAGTGTACAATGTGCCGTTCATCTGGGTGTCTCGTCGGTTAACCCTGTGGAGGAACGCTGTTATGGTCACGTGGAGTCAGGGGGGGAATGTCCGAAGTCTTGTCGCAAGTATCGGTCTGGTCATGAGTGCCTTCGCGTTTGCTGTCCTGCCCAGTGAGCCCACAGCTTTTGCCGCTGGGGTTCCAGCCGGGCTGACACAAGGATTTTCAGAGATCGTCAAACAGGTCACGCCGGCGGTGGTGAATATTGCGGTGACCGGGGGTGGGGAAGGCGGGGGCCGAGGCCGAAGAGCGCCGATGCCTCCAGGTCCCTTTGGTGGGCCACCGGGTGAAGAAGCACCAGGAGGTGAACTTCCGACCCCTCCACCGATGCCTCCGGGGCATGGCCGTCCAGATCAGAGCGCAGGATCCGGTGTCATTTTTGATCCGAACGGATTTATTGTGACCAACAACCACGTGGTCGAAGGCGCCACGCAGATCACGGTTACGCTCAGTGATCGACGGGAATTCAGCGCGAAAGTGGTGGGGACGGATCCGAAGACGGACTTAGCTGTGGTCAAGATCGAGGCGAAGAACCTCCCAGCCTTAAAATGGGCAGAGTATGAGAAACTACAGGTCGGCGACCTTGTATTGGCAGTCGGCAGCCCGTTCGGATTGAGTTCCACCGTGACTCTGGGCATCATCAGTGCTTTAGGACGCGGGAACGTCGGCATTGCAGACTATGAAGATTTCATCCAGACCGACGCAGCAATTAATCCGGGCAATTCCGGCGGGGCGCTGGTCAATCTGCACGGAGAACTCATCGGGATCAATACGGCCATCTTCTCAAGGACCGGCGGGTCGGAGGGAATTGGTTTTGCCATTCCCAGCAGCATTGCGTTGGATATCGTTGACAGTCTGCAGAAGACCGGCAAAGTCGTGCGTGGCTGGATGGGTGTTGCGATTCAAGAGATCACGCCGGCCTTGGCCAAATCCTTCAAGCTTCCGGAACAGCGCAAAGGAGTACTCATCAGCGATGTGAATGAGAATGGCCCTTCCCATGCTGCGGGTGTGAAGCGCGGTGATGTGGTGATTGCATTCAACGGGAAAGAAGTCCAAAACGTGAGTCAGCTACGAAATCTCGTTGCACGCACAATGGTCGGCAAAGATGCGCAGGTGAAGGTGCTACGAGACGGCAAGGAGCAGACTATCTCCGTGAAGGTGGCGGAGCGACCGACGGATGAAATGTTGGCAAAAAAGGAGCCGTCAGCTCCCAAGGAGCCAGTTGAGACGGTAAAGCTGCCAGATAATGTCTTGGCTTCCCTTCGAGTGCAGGGGTTGGATGCGGCTACGATGAGTCAATTGAACATCCCGGCAAAGATGACGGGTGTCGTCGTCATGTCGGTCGAGGGCGGCGGCCCTGCGGAAGCGGCGGGTCTGCAGCGCGGTGACGTGATTCAGGAAGTGAATCACGAAGTCGTGAAGACTCTTGACGACTATCAGAAAGCTTCGAGTAAGTTGAAAAAAGACGAGTTGGCTGTCCTGCTCCTGAGTCGACAGGGGAACAACCTGTTTGTCGCGGTCAATCCCAAGTAACAGGCATGACGCTGGCTGCGACCGCTCGGCATCCGAGCGGTCGCAGCCAACCATCGGATGAACGGATCGTATGTCCAACGGCCTGAATTCGCTGAACCAGTGGCTGCAAGACACGATCTTTAAGCCGCTGGAAGATAAGAAAATGCCGGTAATGGAGCACCTCGTGGAGCTCCAGGTCAGGCTGACGCGCGCGGTGATCATCATCGCCGTGGTGTTTGTCGGTACATTTTTCTTTGCCGACACGCTGGTTAAGTGGCTTCGCATCCCGCTCCAAAACATGTTTATGCCTGGCTCCCTGTCGTGGGTGCCGACCGATCTGGCGACCGTTCCATTGGTCTTTCTCGCGCCGGCAGAAGCATTATGGCAAAACGTCAAGGTAGCCGGGCTCTTTGCTCTCGTCGGCGTGACCCCATATCTATTGTTCGAAGTCTGGCAATTCGTCGTGCCGGGACTCCATGCGCAGGAACGGCGATTTGTTGGGCCGTTTGTGCTGTTGAGCGCCGTGGCATTTTACGCAGGCGTGAGTTTTTCATTTTTCTTCGTGCTTCCATTTGCGCTGAATTTTTTGATTTCCTATGGCGTCAACGCCGGCTTCGTCCCGCAGATCTCCATTGCGCAGTACGTCGGATTTGCACTGTGGTTCCTCATGGTCTTCGGGCTGATTTTTGAAGTCCCGCTCGCGATCACCCTCATGGCGAAGTTTGGGTGGGTCGATGCGCCGTTTCTCAAACGATATCGTAAGTGGGCCCTGCTGGGATCGTTTATCTTCGCGGCGGTTCTCACTCCGACGCCCGATCCCTTCAACCAATGTTTGATGGCCCTGCCAATGTATATCTTTTACGAAGTAGGGATCATTAGCGCAGGGTTTTTCAACAAAAAGAAGCCAGCGGAGGAGGGGGCAGGCATGCCGGCAATGGCCACCGCAGCGGCAGGAAATGGTAAGGTGCCGCCGGTAGGACTCCCTAACGTGGGAGAGAACGATTACGTCGGTGTGCCAACAGATCGGCGACGATAATGAAATCACGCAGATTGGGTGTAACGGTTTTATAGAAGGATGAGACATGGCTCGTGAATTGAACGTCATTCAACCTCCCAGCTCCGGCGGCAGCGACGCCTGCGTCTACATGTGGGCTTGCGCGATCTGCGATGAAAACGAAACCTGTCAGAAGGACAAGGAGGGGCACAGTCGTTGGCTGGTGGCTAAACGGATGGAGCGGATCGAATACAAAGTGCTCATTATGAGTAATAAAGGTGGAGTTGGAAAGAGCACCTGTACGACGAATCTTGCAGTGAGTCTCGCGCTCAAAGGGTGGCATGTCGGCATTTGCGACATGGATATCCATGGCCCGAACATTCCAAAGATGGTGGGGGCCGAAGGGCAGAAGCTCAAGATCAGCAGCTCAGGCGGGATTATTCCGTTTCAGGCGTACAACCTCAAGATCGCCTCGATGTCATTTCTGTTGCAGAACTCTGACGATCCGATCATCTGGCGCGATGCGTACAAGTATGAGTTCATCAATCAACTCTTGGGCGGGGTCGAGTGGCAGGATCTTAATTTTTTATTTGTCGATTTGCCTCCCGGAACCGGAAACGAATCGGTGACGACCATCGATTTGCTGGGGAATGTCAGCGGCGCGGTAATCGTGACGACGCCGCAGGAAGTGGCCTTGCTGGATTCTCGCAAGTCGGTGACGTTCTGCAAGGACAGCGAAGTCCCGATCATCGGGATCATCGAGAACATGAGCGGATTGGAGTGTCCCCATTGTCACAACCATATTGAGGTGTTCCGTAAGGGCGGCGGGGAAGCTTCCGCGATAGATATGGGCGTGCCCTTCCTCGGACGCATCCCGCTTGATCCCGATGTCGTGATCCAATCCGATGCCGGTGAGCCCTTTGCAATGTTCAATTCCGACACGGCCACGGCTGAGTGTTATCACGAGATTGCGAATAAGATCGAAGCGTTCTGCAAGAAGCGCGGGTCGCTGGTGAAGATCGCGTCTCCGCAGGCGCATTGATGAAGGAGAGAGGGTGAAAGCGACACAGGCGATAGAGGGGCTTACGCAGCTGGAAGAGGCGCAACGGATCGTATTGGAGTCCACGCCGACGCTGGGCTTGGAGAAGATTTCTATCCTCGATGCCCTTGGACGTGTCCTCGGAGAGGACGTTGTGGCGGAACGGGATAATCCGCCCTGGAACAATAGTGCGATGGATGGGTTTGCTGTGCGGTGGGAGGATATCAAGCAGGAACATGCCATTCAGAAAACGGTCACGCTCACAGTGATCGAAGATGTGGCTGCAGGCAAGATGCCTTCGAAATCTGTCGGCGCGGGACAGGCGATTCGCATCATGACTGGGGCTCCCCTCCCGAAGGGAGCGGATACGGTTTTGAAGGTTGAAGACACTGAGCATACTGCGGATTCCGTTCGAGTCTTTAAGCCAGAACCGCTAGGTGCCAACATTCGGCCTCAAGGCGAAGATGTGAAGAAGGGTGAGTGCATCATCGCAACGAGGACCCAGATTCGATCTGGTGAAGCGGGGATGCTGGCGATCCTTGCCAAGTCGTTCATCTTTGCCTATCAGCGCCCCCGTGTCGCGATCCTATCGACTGGCGATGAACTGGCGGATTTGGACGAGCGGTTCAGCGATGAAAAAATCATCAATTCCAACAGCTATGGGATTGCGGCAGCGGTCCAGGAGGCGGGTGGCATTCCCCTATTGCTGGGGATTGCGAAGGACACTCCAGCTGCCTTGAAGGAAAAGATTTCACATGGTCTGACGGCGGATATCCTGGTACTGTCCGGCGGTGTGTCGATGGGCGACTACGATTTTACGAAGGCGGTCTTCCACGAACTGGGCGCAGAAATGAATTTCTGGAAGCTGGCGATCAGGCCGGGGCAGCCACTCGCATTCGGCAAGATTCAGGGTAAGCTGGCCTTCGGTTTGCCCGGAAATCCCGTGTCCTCCATGGTGACATTCGAACAGTTGGTGCGGCCGGCCTTGCTTAAAATGAGCGGGCACCGGAGCTATAGCCGTCCGGTCGTGCAGGCGGTTTTCCAAGAGAATTTTTCCAAACGGACGGATCGTCGCCACTTTCTGCGCGGCGTGCTCACAAGAGAAGAAGGGGTCTTCAAGGTTCGCACGACCGGCGCGCAAGGGTCCGGGATACTGACTTCTATGGTGAAGGCCAATTGTTTGATCGATATCCCGGTCGAAGTTGAACGAGTGAATCAGGGTGATTTGGTCTCGGTTCAACTGTTGAGCGGAGAGGCCTGGGCCAGCCATTCCGAACATATTCGCACCGGTCCCAACCGTCCATCCTGTTGCTCGTAGAGAAGGGAGGTCAATGGTCATCAGTCACTAGTCGATGGCAGGAATCATTTTTGTCCGCCATTGACCATTGACCATTGACCATCTCCACCAATGGCCGTACCTATTCTTTGCTTTGTCGGTCGCTCGAACAGCGGAAAAACCACGCTGATTGAGCGCGTGATTCCTGAGTTGGTCCGGGCCGGCTACAAGGTAGCGACAGTAAAGCATGCCGGACACGGGTTTGATCTCGATACGGAAGGGAAGGATAGCTGGCGCCACAAGCGGGCCGGCGCCAGCAGCGTGATGGTGCTCTCCAAGGGGAGCATGGCGATGTTTGCCGATGTGCCTGATCAGCTGAAGGTTGAAGAAGTGAGGGATCGGTTTCTCGATCATACGTATGATCTGATTATTGCCGAAGGATGGAAAAACGAAGGGTATCCGAAGATTGTCATCGTCCGTGATCAGATCGGCGAAATCCCTGTTTCCTCGGAAGGGCTGCTCGCGGTGGTATCGGACAAGTCCGTCGATTTAGACATTCCGCTGTTCGGCATGGACGATGTCGTCGGCGTGGCTACCTTGATCATGAAGCAGTTCCCAAAATCGCAGCCTCGTGCAGAGCAGGGGCTGGAAACCTAACGCAACCATCGCCCGGACTCTCGTTACTGGTACTCTCGCACTCTCGGTATCCTGTTAAATCTCTGATCACTCATGCCCATACCCGTCTTGCACGTCCAACATCTGGTGAAACGGTTCGGCGAGTTCGTCGCCGTCAACGACATTTCGTTCGACATCAGGCCGGGTGAAATTCTTGGATTGTTGGGCCCGAACGGGGCAGGGAAAACCACCACGATTCAGATGTTGCTCGGGGTGGTGACACCGACCGCCGGCTCCATTCAGATGTTTGGACTCGACTTGGCGGTTCACCGCGAAGAGATCCTGCAGCAAGTGAATTTTTCTTCGACCTATGTTGCCATGCCGCAGGCGCTCACAGTCGAAGAAAACCTCTGGGTGATTGCGCGGCTGTATGGCCTGTCTCAGACCCAAGAGCGAGTCGACGACATCGTAAAGCGCCTTGAGATGGAGGAGTTCCGTCATAAAGTGACGCGCAAGCTCTCTTCCGGCCAAAGCACTCGTCTTGGGTTAGCTAAGGCGTTCTTGACCGAACCGAAGATTCTGTTTCTCGATGAGCCGACGGCGAGTTTGGATCCCGATATCGCGCAAAAGATCCGGAGTTTCCTCAAAGAGGAGCGACGATCGTCAGGACTGAGTGTGCTCTATTCGTCTCATAATATGCACGAGATGGAAGAGATGTCGGATCGAATCATCTTTCTCCAGCGGGGAAGGATTGTGGCGGAGGGGACGGCCCAGGAGATTGTGGCGCGGTTCGGGCAGGCGGACTTGGAAGAAGTGTTTGTGAAGTTGGCCAGAGAAAAATAGAGAAGGAGGGAACCGGGTAGGATGTTCCTTTTGCTCGCGCAACGCGCGGCCTGAGAAGGCCCTCGTTGGACGCGCGCAGTCAGGAACGTCCTACCCGGTTCCTCCTCGGAGAAGAGGCTCTTGCCAACCAGAGTGGGGAAGGGGAAAAGGGAACGATGAAGGCCCATCGAATCTATGCGTTGGTGACGAGGTATGTGTATCTTTACCGGCGGAGCTTGCCGCGTATGATGGAGATCTTCTATTGGCCGTTTCTGGACCTCGTCATCTGGGGATTTATTACAGTCTACCTCATGAAATTCCAGGGGCAGATCCCGGGGGCTGTGACATTCTTTTTGGGGGCGTTGATCCTGTGGGATATCCTGTTCCGAGCTCAGCAGGGGGTTACTATTTCGTTTCTTGAGGAGATTTGGGCAAGGAATCTTATGAACTTGTTCGCCAGTCCGCTCAAGCCGAGCGAGTTTCTCGCCGCAACCATGGTCATGAGCATTCTCAAAGTCATGGCCGTCTCTGTCGTCATGGTGGTCTGCGCAGGCCTGTTTTATTCCTACAATATCTTTGTGCTCGGGCTGTGGTTGATTCCGTTCGTCTTGAATCTCGTGATAACGGGATGGATTATCGGGGTACTGACCACGGCTCTCATCATGCGATTTGGCCAGGAGGCTGAAGTATTGGCTTGGAGTATGGTGTTTCTGTTTCAGCCGATCTCCTGTGTATTTTATCCGATGGAAGTGCTCCCGGGGTGGTTGCAGGTCATTGCCTGGGCAAATCCTGCAGCCCATGTGTTTGAAGGGATGCGCGCCGTGCTCAACACCTCTGCCGAGCCGGTTACCCATCTTGGGTGGGCGACCGGTCTCAATCTAGTGCTGCTCGGTATGGCCATTGCCCTCTTTCATTGGATGTTCGAACTTTGTAGGGAACGAGGACTGCTGGTGCGAATTGGGGAGTAACCCTGGAAATGTAGGTTGAGGTCGAGGGTGAGTGAAGATCTGAAGTTCTCATCTTTGCTCAACCTTAGCCTGAACCTCAACCTTTCTCGTGCTGGCAGACTTTTTCAGCATCCTGCCAGGCCTCGGATTGCCATTTTCAAAAAAGCTGTGATAGCCTAAAAGTCCACCTTATTGCAGGGGCCTGGCGGTGAGGTGGAGCGAAAAATTCAGGCCTGCAGCATCGATGTTGCCTTGCCCGAGAATCTCGTCGGAAGGCAGACCTAAGTCGCCGCACTGTTCGCGTCTTCGGCCCGCTCCTTCCCCGTTCCTCGCGTACAAGACAATATCATCATTCTCAAAGGAGGAACCCCAGATGGGTTCAAAGATCTATGTCGGTGGGTTGCCTTACTTGGCGACTGAGCAGGAGTTGAGCGATCTGTTCGGGCGGTATGGCGCTGTCGCTTCCGCGCGGATCATCACGGACAAGTTCACGGGACAGTCACGTGGCTTCGGCTTCGTCGAAATGTCTTCGGATGCAGAAGCGCAGGCGGCTATTACCGCTCTCAATGGTGCAGAAATGGGTGGCCGGACCTTAACGGTGAATGAAGCGCGACCTCAGGAGCCTCGCACCGGCGGTGGTGGATTTGGTGGGGGCGGTGGTGGCCGTGGTGGCGCCGGCGGCGGTAAGCGCGATCGCTGGTAGTCTGTAATCGCGATCACAACGAATACGAACGGGGGCTGTTATCGTCAAGATAGCAGCCCCTTTTTGCATGTTGTCGCGGGACGAGAGGTGGTCGCCGTCGGCTAATCAACCCACCCATCCCCGACCGTTGGAGTTTCGGGAGGGCCTACCGTCAGACTCTCGATCGAAGGCGGAGACGCTTTGAGAACCTGTCGCACAAGTGTCACCAGGGCTTGGAGCTCAAATGGTTTGGAGAGAAATGGGAGACTTCCCCGGCGTATGCCGTATCCTGCCAAGTCCTTGTCGATATTGCCGGACATGAGGATTATTCGCAGATCTTTCCGTATGCGGAGCGCGCGGATGGCCAGCTCGTGGCCATGTACATGGGGGAATTGATTGGAGCGTGAGGCCAATTGAAAGCCTGGAGGAGGGAGGATGAGGTCTGTGAGCAGGAGATCGATAGGCCCTTCGTGCTGTGTGCAGATTTTGAGTGCCTCTGAACTGCCATCGGCATCGAGGACCGAAAAGCCTGCCTGCTGAAGTATCGTCCTGCACAGCATCGTGATGGACGGCTCGTCATCGACCAGCAGGATGGTAGGGGACTGGGATTGAGGCGCAATGTTCTGCTGTCCTGACATGGTATGCCTGCCTTGACAACAGCATAGTACCGGACAGGGTCGATGGCGAGGTTATTCACGTTCATAGCTACATGGCCCATCCTCCTCCCAGCGCTTTAAAGAGGCTGACCATATCCGTCAAGCGAGTGCGTTCTGTGAGGACCAGTTGGGTCTCTGCTGCCAGCGCTGTCCTCTGCGCATCCAGCACATCCAAATATGTCACCAGGCCCTTGCGGTATCGAACGTCGGCCAATCGCACGGCTTCCTGTGCGGCAGAGAGTTGCTCACGCTGTCGCGCAAGCTGTTCCGCCCTTGCGCTTAGGGAAGTCAGTAAGTCTGCGACTTCTCGAAACGCCTGTAAAATAGTTTGCTGGTAGCTTTCCAGCATCTGCACATGGCGCGACTCTGCCGAATCCAAACGAGCGAGGTTGGTCCCTCCTTGGAATATCGGCAGGACAATCGACGGACCGATACTGTAGTTCGAGCTGCTGCCGGTGAACCAGTTGGAGAACTCGACGCTCTGCAAGCCTCCTTGGCCGGTGATGGAAAGAGTGGGAAAGAAATAGGCGCGCGCCTGGCCGATACGGGCATTAGAAGCCATGAGCGTGGATTCTGCCTGGAGGATGTCCGGGCGCCGTTCCAAAAGCTGAGAAGGGAGCCCAACAGGAATGTTCGGTTGAATGACGACGGTGCGAAGGGCTTTGCTGTGAAGACTAAGCGATCCAGGTGACATCCCGGTCAGCACTTCCAGCCGATGCAATTCCACGGTCCGAGTTCTTGCCAAGTCTGGAATAAGCCCTGCTGCTTCAGCGACCAACACTTCGGTACGTTTCACGTCGAAATCGGAAGCCAAGCCGACGGAAGCGCGTTTCTGGATAATCTCCAGATATTCTTGCCGGACAGTCAGGGCTCGCGTGGCGATGTCCAGTTGTTCGTCGAGTTCCCTGATCCGGAAGTAGGACTGCCCCACGTCGCTGATCAGCGTCAGTGCCACGGCACGGGCATCCTGTTCGATGGCCTGAGCGTCGGCCGCTGCCGCTTCACGTCCGCGCCTGATACGGCCCCAGAAATCCATTTCCCACCGGAGATCTAGAGCGCTGTTCCAAAGATCGAAGGATGTTCCGGGGGAGGCAAATACTTGAGATCCAGGTTGCCGTCCGGTTGCCAGCCCTAAGCCGGCCAATGTGTTTTTTGATACGGCGATATTGCTGTAGCTGCTGGAGAGATTCATCTGAGGGTAGAGGCCGGCGGCGGCAGACATGACGAAGGCACGTCCTTCGAGAACCCGGGCGAGCGCCCGTTTTACATCGTGATTTTGTTGCAGGGCTCGTTCAATCAGACCGCTGAGTTCATCATTCTGAAAGCTCTTCCACCACTCGGCTTCCGGCTGGCGATCCGACGCGATCGATGTGTTGGCTATGTTGGTCATGCGTGACCAACCGTCAGGCACGTCCACCTGGGGGCGTCGGTAGTCCTGCCCTTGCACACAGGAAGAGAGGAGCAGAATTGCCAGCATCATTGCGAGACGGTCAGCAGTGGCGCTCATTGCGTCTTGTCCTGTGGTGGGGGAATCGATGAGGGTTGCACGCGTTCGCGGTTGTTCGAGGCCCATCGCTCGATAAAAACATCCACCTGCTGCCCGGCATAGACGGGGAACGGTGGGCGATCAAACCGGTAAATGATCTGGAGCACCCTCGTATCGACTCGTTCGATGTTTTCCCCTGTCAGTGACTTTTTGGGAACGACATAGGGCTCGATGCGGACGAAGGTCAGCGGAATTTTTGTACCGGCCATCGATTTGAGGGAGGCCACTGCTGCTGCTTGTGGCGCGACCATCGGTGCATTCACCTCGTCGACGTCGGCCCGGATTTGTAGCCGCTGGGTTTCGCCAAGCAGCATGAGTGGCTCGCTCGATCCCGGAGTCGCGTATTCTCCCGCCCGAACATTGACTTGCAAGATCGTTCCGTTACGCGGAGCACGGACGGTTAGGCGGTCGAGCAGGAGCGTGATCTCGTCTCGCTGGGCGATGGCCTGTTTCAGATTCGCATCGAAACGTTGCAAGCTGCGTTTTGCCATTTCGAGCGCGTACCAAGTGCGCTTGAGGTCATCGTCGCTGACGGCTCGTTCATCGTGTACCGACTTGAGCCGCCGCCATTGCGTGTCAAGATCTCCGATCCGGTACTTTTGTTCGTCGATTTGGGATTGCAGGGGAGGAATAGCCGCCTCTCGACTCAGCAACTGGGCGCGCAGATCCCGATCGTCGAGCTGAAAGAGCGGCGCCTGCTCCGTGACCTGATCGCCGACTACCACGAACATTTTGGTAATCAGCCCGGCGGTCGGTGGGGCAATGCGGACATTCTCATTCACGGCTTCGATAATGCCGGATGCGGCGACGGTCTGTTCGTACGGCGACCGCGGGGGCTCTGAGATCGGCGTCGGCATCGGCTCTGTCTTGTTGGCCCCGATGAGAACCCAAGCGGCAAACCCCACACCGGCAACGGCCAGCCAGACACTCAATCGCTTCACGATGATCATGCCGTTCCCTCACGCGAGATCGGTTCGATGCTGACAATCCGTCCATCCGTTAAATGAGCCATGCGGTCGCCGAAGTGAAAGATGCGGCTATCGTGTGTCACCACAATGACCGAGCGGGATGGCGAGCGCCCTACGTCGCGGAGGATCTCCATAATCTTTTGTCCGTTCGGGCCGTCCAAGGCAGCGGTCGGTTCGTCACAGATCAGCAGGCGCGGTTCGTTGACCAGAGCCCTGGCGATGGCCACCCGCTGTTGCTGGCCACCGGACAAGTTCTTGGGCAGGAACTCCGCCCGGTCACTGAGGCCGACGCGTTCGAGCATGGCTCGCGCTCGTCGCAAGGCCTCGGGGCGTCCGATCTTTTGGATCAAGAGGGGCACCGCCACATTCTCGGCGGCAGTCAGTGTCGGCAGCAAATTGAACTGCTGATAGACGAATCCCATCGTTTGGCCCCGGAACGTCGTGCGTTTGCCTGCCGGCAGCTCGCTGAGCGGCACACCCAGTACGTCGATGTCGCCGTCATCGATGTCGAGGATGCCGGCGATAGCGGACAAGAGAGTAGTTTTCCCGCCGCCCGATTCTCCGACCAGCAACAGCATTTCGCCCAGATAGATGTCGAGATTGATACCATTGAGTACCGTGACTTTGGTGTCGCCGGTACCGAACGATTTGACGATGTTGCGTGCGCGGACTGCCGCAGGTTCTGTGTGGTCGTCCATTGTGCTCACCGAAAGACAATCGCCGGTTCAAGCCGGGCGAGTTTGACGATACTAATCAGGGCTGAGAAGGTACAGATGGCCAGGAGCCCTACCAGCACGAGGAGCAGTAACTGCCAGGTTTCGACGAAGGGCAATCCGCCGCCCCGTGCCGTCAAATACCCAAATACCGTGGCGAGTCCGATGCCGACGCCATAACCGGTCAGACCTACGGTGAACGCTTGTAAGAGAATCATCCTCGCCAACGTGAAGGTCGAAGCGCCCATCGCCTTGAGCGCGCCGAACTGCCGGAGGTTTTCGACTGTGAAGAGGTAAAAGGTTTGTCCGGAAATGGCCATTCCGACGATAAATCCCAGAAGAATAGTGGTGCCGAAGTTGATGCCGATGCCGGTGTTCTTCAGCACCCAGCCGATGGTTTTCCAGCCGAACTCTTCCGCCGTGAACGCGCCCAGGCCGGTCTGTTCGTGGATGCGCTTGGTCACTTCTTCGATAGGGACTCCATCTTTGGGTTTGGCCAGGACATAGGAAAGGGTTCGGCGCTCGCGCGGCACATAACGGATGGCGCGTTCATAGGTGGTGTAGACCACTGGAATATTCGTGAAGCTCTTTTGTGTCTTGGCAATGGCGACGACGCGGGCCAACTTGTCATTGAGTTCGAATATCGTGCCTATCTTGATGACGTCGGGGCCTCCCATCCGTTCAACCGCCCACTGATCTAGTGCGACGGCATCCGGCTGTAAAATGTCCTCGAACCGGCCTTCCAGGACTTCGGCTGGACGTCCGATGAGGCTGGAAGATTCCAGCCCGGCCAATGTGATCTGATGGTATTCCCCGTTCGAGAGACGAGCCCGCAGGAGCCCTTTGAAGAGAGGCACGGCCCATTCCACGCCGGGGACGCTGCGGACGCGATCGACGGCGGTGCCGGCGATCGGTTTGACCTCATCGACTTGTGCGATGCCTGAATCGGTGACCCAAATCGGCACGTTGATATTGCTGATGCTGGACTGGGACCAGATCATAAGGCCCCAAAAAATAGAACCCTGCTGGACGATCAGCATCACGGCGAAGGTTAAGCCGCACAGCAGCATGAGGTACTTGGCGCGATCGCCGAAAAGCATTTTGAGCGCGATGTAGTTCATTCGGCCGCCTCGGTTTCTAGATGGTCGGGAGGATAGGCCACGACGTGGGGCGGTTGCGGCAGCAACACCTGGTCATGCCGATGAAAGAAATAGGTGCAGAGTCGGGCGATAGGGCAGCCATTGTCGAGCGCCATCGTCCAGAAACGCCGCACATGGTTGCCGCCTGCCAGTTGTTCTTCATCCATGAGTCTGAAGGGACCAGGAAAGGATTTTGAGAAGGTAATGCCGTTGGCAGCCAAACGCTCAGCCAGTCCGTCAGTGAGGAATTCCAGCACATCGCCGCACCAGGAAAATCGTCTTCCGTCTTTCGTCTGCTCGCCGGAGGGAAGCAGTTCAGCTTGCCGTTCAGCGAAGTAGTCTTCAATGGCACGGCTCAGGCGTTCAGGTGTAAGAGGGGTGTGATGGCTCATGCCGGAGGCATAGAGCAGGGATGGTGCCAGTCAGGAGAGCTGTACGATAAGCAATGTGCAAGTAGCTGAAGTAAGAGAGAGAGTGGTGAGAGAATCCCAATGAGCCGTAAGAATCACATCGATACGTCTGCCGGTATGTTGGCAAGAAGAGCAGAGGGCTGCCGATATATGGGCAGATTACTTGGAGTGGATGGGTGGACGACGAATGCCGAGTTTCTTCATCCGGTGCTGCAGGGTTGAGCGCTTCATTCCAAGGCGGGCTGCTGCTCCGTGCGTACCGGCAAGGATCCAGTTGGTCTGGCCGAGGGTCTCGATGATATGGGTGCGTTCGGCGTCGGCCAGCGTGCGTGGAGGGGTGGTTGCCCCGTCATGATGAGCTGGCTGATCTAACTCCTCAACAGTCAGAACCGGTCCGTGGCTGACGATCACAGCTCGTTCGATTACGTGCTCAAGCTCGCGCACGTTGCCAGGCCAGTCATACGATGCGAGCGCTTTCAGCGTGTTGCTGCTGATGCGTGTGACGGTCTTTCGATGCCGTTCGCCATACTTTTTCACAAAGTGCCGCGCCAGCATGGGAATGTCGTCGCGGCGTTCACGGAGCGGGGGAATCCGTACAGGGAATACGTTCAGCCGATAAAAGAGATCAGATCGAAAGAGGCCCTTCTTGACGGCTTGCGCCACATCGACGTTGGTTGCCGCGAGTACGCGGACATTGAGCTTGATCGTCTGCGTGCCGCCGACTCGCTGCAGCTCCTGCGATTCGAGCACCCGCAGAAACTTTGTTTGAAGATCGAGCGGCAGTTCGCCAACCTCATCCAGGAAGATCGTGCCTCCATTCGCGAGCTCGAATCGGCCCATTTTTCGCGCCGTGGCATTCGTAAAAGCGCCCTTTTCATGGCCGAAGAGTTCGGACTCGATCAAGGTTGGCGGCAGGGCAGCGCAGTTCACCGTGATTAACGGTTTCTCTTTCCGTGGCGAGAGGTGGTGAATAGCCTGAGCGACCAGTTCCTTCCCCGTGCCCGTTTCTCCTGTGATGAGCACCGTTGAATCGGTCGGCGCGACCTTCTCGATTGCCTTCAGCGTTTTCTGTAATGCGGGGCTTTCACCGACCAGCGTTTTGAAGTCGACCGAGGATTTCATCTCATCGCGCAGATAGACATTTTCCTGTTCGAGTTGTTCTTTCAGCGATCGGATCTCCTCATAAGCCGTGAAATTTGTAATGGCCTGTGACAGATGAAATCCAATCTGCTCGGCGAATGCGAGATCCCGATCGGAAAATGCATTGCGGCGTTTGCTGCCGATCGCCAAGAATCCATAGGGTGCTCCTTGCACGATCAAGGGGCAGAGTACGCAGGAGAGAATACCGACGGATTCGATGTAGGAGCGTTCAGGGAAACGTGTGTGGTTGTGTCCTGTGATGAGGAGCGGTTTCCCTGTAGCCATCATTTCCGCTGGGGCCATTCGTTCGTAGGGAAATTGCCGGAGCTGTGCGAGATCGATCTCGACGCCTTCGCGATAGACGATGTCGAACCACGGCCCCTGCGGCGACTGAACGAACCGCACCAGTCCGGTCATGTCTTGTCTCACGACGCGGTGCAGCATGTCTCGTACGACCGGTATGAATTGATCGATCGTCATCGTGCCGACGACAACCTGGCTGTTGATCGCCATGAGCGCGTCACGCTCTTCCGATGCGAGGATATTGTGAAGGACTGGTCCCAACTGAACGCCGAGCTGTTCGAGAAACAGCCGATCGTCTTCGGTATAGGCGTTGGCTCTCCCGGTGGCGATGGCGGCCATGATCGCAATAGTACGGGGGGGCTGACTCCCCGCCGGAAGCGCCACGGTCAATGGGGCGGCGAGGACTGAAGCAGTCTGGAACGGCGCAGTTTTCAGGACAACCGCTTCCGCCCAAGGCGAAGTGGCTAGGTTATTTTCCAGAAGTGCGTGGCCGCGTCGGACTACGGCTTCTTTCATCGTCCCCTCAGCAGGCAGTTGTCCGATGAGATAGCCGGGGGAGTCGGGATCGATCAGCAGATCTGAAACGGGAGCGAACGCGTTAGCCGTTTCGCTATATAGGTAGAATCCTACAAGGTCGCAGGGCAATGCCGTAACTAGCTCCTGGCTTAACGTACGGTCGAACTCGTGAAGCCCCCGACAGGCGATCAGTGCGCTGATGATTCGCAGCGAGTCGATCTGTGAGGAGAGAGTGCCCATATATGGGCACTCTAGCATGGGAAGCGAATCCGAGGGAAGAGCGCGTGAGTTTTAGCCGTTTACGCGTGAGCCGATCGAGCCTTGAGCGCATCCAACCGTTTCTTTTCCAGACTGACATGCAGCGATTTCTCCTGGGTGACGATGACGGCCCCTGGCGCTTGGCCCTTCGCCTTCTTGACCCACTTGCGTCTCGTGTAGATGACGTCGCCTTTGCCGCTTTTCTTCAAGTCGCTGTAGAGTAGCGCCAGCGTGGCGGCGTCTCGGATTGTCTCAGGCGGCGGATCGTTTCCTTTTTCCAAGCGCACCACAACATGTGAGCCAGGCGTACCGCGGGCATGCAGCCAGAGGTCATCGCTCTTGGCGAGGCCAAACGTCAGCTCATCGTTCTCGCGCGCGTTTCTTCCGACATAAATCGCCAAACCGTCTGATGAGGTGAAGCGGCGGAAGGGGCCTTGGCGTTGTTCCTGACGATCTTTTCTTTTGCCTGTCCGCGGGAAAGGCCGCACAGGGGTGAGATGAGGTTTGTCGGGCGGCTGCCAGGTTCCCTGTTCAATCGCAGTCATTTCCTGGCGCAGAGTCTCCAACTCTTTCTGCCCCTCTGCAATACGTGGCAGCAGCTCCCGCTCTGCCGCCAGCTGCTTCCGATGTTTGCTGAAGTAGTCGTCCATATTGCCCTGGGGAGTTTTGGCTTGGTCGAGAGGGATCGTCAGGTTGGGAAGCCTCTCATCGAAATAATCCACTACGGTTACGTCGGTCTGACCCTTACGTATGGTTCCGAGGTTTGCTTTGATCAGTTCGCCATAGCGATCGTAGTTCTTGTATTTTTCTGCCTTTGCGAGGTCTTCGTGCCACGCCTCAATGCGGCGGCGGAGCTTCTTGATGGACTTTCTGAGAATCCCTGCCCTGGTGTTCCGCACGGTCTCGATAACGGAAGTAGCTTCCGCCGTGAAGTAATGGGCTTCGACGGCAGCCGACAGAGGAAATGGGGCTTCTGAGATGTTCTGGCTGAATCGCGACTGGTCGGCGGCGCCTCGTTCTCGTTGCTGGCGAGCGGGAGGAAGGTAGAGCTGTCCCACACGATTCTTCAGTCCGTTCAGGTCTCGTCGGATTAGACCAGCGTCGTCGAGTACGAGGAGATTCGATGTCTTGCCTGTCAGTTCTGCGACCAACTTGCAGGAACCTTCCTTGGCAGTCAGTGCAAGCTGAACGATCCGGTCTCCTTGAATCTGTTCGACTTGGTCGATGCGTGCTCCTTGCAGATGGGCGCGGAGAAATTGACAGAAGGGTGGAGGTGTCGGTGGATTCTGAAAGGCCGCCGTGATGATGTGAATCCGGGAGGTTTCAGGATGGCATGAAATGAGGAGTCGGTGCGTCTGTCCCGGCGTGCGAATCTCCAACACCACGGTACGGTCTGTCGGCTGGTAAATCTTTTGAATCCAGCCTTCGGCTAGGGCCGGAGCACATTCATCTATCACCTTCGCAATTTCTGTTGCGTTCAGTGCCACCACTTGCCTCCAACCGGCCACAGGGGAGTTTTCCCATTTGGGTTATCGCTCGTAACCAGATCAATTTTGCCGCATGGGGCCAATGTGTGACACCTATAAGCGATTAAGGCCGAATGCTGTTCGTCCGCACTCTACGATTCACTGCGAAAACACGCAAGCAGTCGTAACGACACCCGTGGCATCGCGATTGCTCTCTTAGACGGGCAAGCGGTTGGCCGCAGGTCTGCTAGGCTTAGAAAGTGATTGGGTGCGGTGTCGTGGTGACAGGCTCCAGCGTTAACGAGAGGAGGGTTCCATGCATTGCGTAAGATGTGACGGGTTCATGGTGGCAGATAATTTGATCGACATACGGGAGAGCAGTATTCCAATGTGGATGAAAGGGTGGCGATGTGTGTCCTGCGGGAACATTGTCGATCCGCTCATTCAGAAACATCGCATGATCCAACAGTCAGGAGCTACACAATTGATCGAGAGAAAAACGGCAGCACCGCGGCTCCGTCACGTCGCTTAACGCGACTGCCTAACTCCGTGGTGCCGCGGCTGACGATATCAACGAGCGGTGATCCCTTGCTGTGATATCAAGATGTACTCACTATAATTTTGGTCCTGCTGCCAGCCTTCCGGTGTCCCACGCGTTCTTCTCCATCGGCGTTCAGTCTTGTTCACCGAACTGTATGCTTTAGACCCTCTGTTCAGCGGGACTGACAGGGAATATTTCCGTTGGACTGTCGATAACAGTAAATAACTCGACAGCTTGGAGATGCCGTGCGAGGCTCGCTTTAGTACGGCATTTCTCTTGCGGAAGCATCTCGTCATGGAACTCTCCCCTATGACAAAAGCCTGTGGCCTAGGAATGGTCCAAAGCGGTAACCGACGGGATTATACGCGTGTCATAACCCTCAGTCTGGTTGTGACCGGATCCCTCCTGCTGCAAGGGTGCGTCGCAGGAGCTTGGGTGGCAGCGGTAGCAGTGGATTCAATGAGGAGCAGTAACGTGACCTTTGAGCCGTTTGAGCAATCATGGGTGGCGAAGCAGGATCAATCGAGCGATGCTGTTCCTAATTTGAAGGTGACGAGCGTGGCAGTCCTTCCGGTTGAGGGCGATCCAGAGATGGGCGCGCGGCTTGCTGCCCTGTTGCAGGAGGAGACCGCGTTGCGTGTCGAAACGCCGGTGAGCATTGCGGCAGGAGCCACCGTGATCGGTCCACGTTCGGCAAAAGCCGAAGAGATTGATCGTAGTACCCTGGCCAAGGAAGTCACGCGGAGCCTCAGTGTCGATACGGTTCTCGTCAGTCGTGTTGCTGTCGGTTCACCCTCGCACCCGAGCGACTGGGGGTGGAAAGCAGAGGACTCGCGACGCCTCTATCTGTACCTCATGAATCGCGATGGCCAACTGCTCTGGAAGGATGAATTGCCTTTCACGCTAGTAAAAGGTTCCACCTCGCAGCAGGAAGCATCCATGCAGACTGATCTCAGCGATCATGTGATGCAGCATGTCAAAGAACTGCGCCTGGATGAACTTGGGTACTTACCGAAGAAGGCTTTTCACGGAACTCCGAGAAAAATAGGCGCCCTCACCCGCTAACCCCCGGCGGCTACTTCACCTGCCAGTCATGAGACTGCACCTGATCGCTCTTCTTGCAGCGCGGCCATTCCTCCGGTACAGTCTGATTCTTTCTCCATCTCGGAGCGTCGTTCTCCATGCCGTTGCTTGATGTGCCGTTACTGGCTCGTCTTCAGGAAGAGTTTCGTTTGTCGATGAAGCGACTTCTGGGCGACCTCTGTCTGGATTTGGAAAGCCAATATGCAGACGTTGCAAAATCGTTGGCTTTGCCTGTGGCGTACTTCCGTTTCCTCGGGCAATCACTCGAACGGGATACCTTTTCCCACTGGAAGGTGGTTGGCTGGATCGAAGCGCTGAACGACCTGGTCTACTTCATCGACTTGCTGAAACAAATTCGAGAGGAACGGAGTCCCCGTGAGTTTGCGGCGCAGTTATTTGCCGAGTGCGAAGAGAAGTTCTTCGAGAACAGTTATCTGGATGATCTATTTCCGCGCGGGCTTTCGCAGGCATCAGGACTCGAACGGCGACTCAACGAACTCTGTACCCGCCTCACTCAGGAGCTGACACAGGAATCGCTCTGTCTCGTGCCGGGACTTCCGATGTTGTGGTGCACTTCTCGCAAGATTCCGTCTTGGGCCATAGAGGTACACCTTGGCCACAACGTCGAACGGGCAGAGATGTTCGGAACGATGGCCGTTGGGATGGAGGGCGATTTCTGTGAGGCCCCTCCCCCGGTGAAGAGAGCCCTGAAGCAATCATCCGGTCGAGCCGTTATTCTAGTTTCTCCGCAAGAGTTGTCCTTGAAGATCGGGCAAACTGTGACGCCGCTGTGCATGAGGCGAGGCAATCGGTTGGAGTGGTGCTGGGCGTACCGGCCGCCGGTCGTGGCGACGGATACTCAACCCGGGGCCGTCACAGCCGGGCCGACGCTCGTCTATGGAAAGAATCGTCAGCCTCGTACCGTAGCTGCCACTTCAGCCGAACAGGTGAAGCGAATCAAGCAGGCCTGGACAATCATTCAAGAGGCTTGGCCGGAAGGGCAGGAGGTTGTCGCGCTCTTGACCTCTCGGATCGCCCCGCTCAAGGCTAAGGGCGTCGTCAGTTTCAGCTATCGCCACCGGCCAGGACTTTCCTTTATCAACTGTTTCGACCGAGACGATCTCGATCTGATCGACGATGTGATCCACGAGAATAGCCATCATCACCTGAATCTGTTATTGCGCAAGCACGTCATGTATCACGGAGATCGCAACCAGCAGATCTTCTATTCCCCTTGGCGCCGCAGCCTGCGTCCGCTCAGAGGCATTCTCCATGCGGCATTTACCTTTACCATGGGGGCGATGCTCTTTGAACGGCTCTCAATGTGGGCGTCGGGGTTTGGTGGATCAGCTCGATGGAAGCGGGCAGGACTGACTCAGCGTGATCTGCAGCGAGCCAGGTTTCGCTGTCTTGAAGAAGTGGAGTCCGTCCGCTACTCGATCCAGGATTTGGAGTATGCCAGTTGGCATCTCAAGTGGCTCACAGGCTCAGGCCAACGGCTGGTCAAACAGTTGGCAGAAACAATCGAGCAGGTCGAGCAGAACATCTCACCCCACAGAAAATCAGTCCTCGCCTCCAAGTTCGGCCCAGCCCTCCGGCGTCACGTAAAGGAACTCCATCAAGCCCGCCAAACCTACGGGCCAGTAAGGTTGAGCAAAGCCTAAGTTCTTGATCGTGCTTCCTAAAACAGCCGTTTTTGGATTTCGACGGTTAGATCGTATTTGAATTCTGGCCAATGGAGTTCATTGGGAAGCCATTCTCTGATTTTCGCGATGATATTGGAAGCAGATGCAATAAGTTTATTGGCGGTTTCAGTACTGACGGGAGTCTGGCCAATCTTGGCTATTCCCTCATGGACGAAAGCGTTTCGCGCATCTTTCAAATTCTTGAAGGCTTCCCACAACAATGGTTCGTCTTTTAGTGAGTGGCCTGTGAGGAATTTCATCAGAACATCATATTGCTCTTCAAGAGCTGGTTCTTTAAGCCGATTACCGCGTTCATTTATCCAATGCCATAGTTCTGGTGGGACAACTTTAGTGGGGGCAAGGCGATCTAGGACACGGGAAATGAAGACTTCCAATGCTGTAGCAGCGAGTACTAGGGCTGGCCCAATGCTCGGCATTTCGACTGTTGCATCGAGTAGGAGGCTTTCCCATGGAGGTGGCTCATAGTCCGGTGGCAGACTGAATACGTCAGTCCAAATCTTATTTGTCAACGCGATGAAGGAAAATGAGAAAGATTTTGTTCCTCGTCCCCTGACCAAACCTGCTTCTTCTTTGAATTCGCTTTCGTCATCGTTCAAATACCGCATTCGCCAAGTAACCAAAGGAAATCTTACGGGCCGCACCTGGCCTGCGCGTGCGACATGACGGAGGCGCGTGAGAAAAAAGTTGATGGCCCTGTCAATGACATCTTCTGGAGGATCGATGTGAGTCCCAGCGCGTCTATCGAAACTCTCTTTGCGAAAATCAATTCGTAAGGCGTCTGCCTGAAATGCCGTAACACCGTCTATTGTGATTTTCTCTTCCTCAGTAAGAGGTGGAGCATTTTCACTGCGTCCGGGTGGGTAGAAGTGAATCCCGTACCCTGAATCTTCAGCCTGGTACACAGGGAATTGCTGGCCATCAGGGACAGTTAGATGAAATGGCAGCAGTACAGACAATCGTGCAATCATTTCGGTGTCACGTGTGAGGTTACGTTAAGCCCTATGTAACTGTTAGGTTGTTCAAAGAGCTGTACGTCAAGACCGGACTGCGGCTCTCCCCGCTTTACCACTCTTGATAAGTGTGTCGCCGTACGGATAGTCGGGTTGAGCTAGCGAGCCATAGGTAGGAGCGACTGGGGTGCTCTCAACTGCGCGCGTCCAACGAGGGCCTTCCGAGGCCGCGCGTTGCGCGAGCAAGGAGAGCGTCCCAGTCGTTCCTGCCTCTTAGGGCTCAACGACAACATCCACAAACGCCGGCACACTATCCGCTCCCTTCTTGTCCGTCACCCTTAGCTTAAACCGATACGTCCGTTTCTCCGACACGGTCGGTGCGAGGAAGGAGGCTTCGGCGTTATCCACGTCCAGCAGCGCGATCTTGTTGCCTCGCACCTGGCTCCACGAATAGTAGAGTGCTTCGCCTTCGGCATCGCGGCTCTTCAATCCGCTCAACTTCACTTTCGACCCAGCCTTCACGGTCTTGTTCGATCCTGCATCGGCGATCGGCGGTTCATTTGGTTCGTCATTGACGTTCACATCTACGTCGAGCTGAGCCTGCTTGCCGCGATTCGTGACTGTGAGCGTGGCTTTTCCGTTTCCGGCAATTTGCAGAAGGCCATCCTTCAAGACCTTGATGACCTTGCCATTGGAGGATTTGTAACTGGTGCCGCTGGCCGGTGAGCTGATCCGGCGGATTACGCCATCGGTGAATTCACCCACGACCGGCAGTTCGAAAATCTTGCCCAGGGAGTCTACGTGACCGAATGCGGAAGATTGACCGGCACGCCCGAGTTGCAAGGGCTTGTCGGTTTCAAAGTCGATGGCGGTGAGGGTAGCGGCAGGTTCGACTTGTACGACAATTTCGTCGAAGACGGATCTAGTGCCTAATCGTCCGCGCGAGATTTCTGCGACCGCCAGCAAGCGCATGGGCCCGATGCCGTCTTTCGGAACCAACAAGGGGCCGCCGAAGGCCGGGTGATGATCTGACAATCCGATCAGCGCCACCGGCGCAACGATCGATCCCGTGGCTGTGGCGTCTTCTTGCTCTACCAGGGTGTCATCCTGTTCGCCATACCAATAGTAGCGGACCTGGATGATACCGGAATCTTTTCCGAGGTCCACGCTGGTTGTGACGGTTTTTCCCGCCGTCAGCTTCGCCCCTTCCGCCGGCTCGACGATCTTCAACGCTTGAACCGGTTGGGCTGCGAAAATGAGGCAAGTTGCCAACAGGAACAGACCGAGGCTTCGACACCTCGTTTGACGTTTCACGTTTAACGTTTCACGCTTCACGGTTACCTCTTTAGGTGGAAGGGGACATCGGTCAGGATGACTCGCTCTTTGAACAACAGCGCTGTCTTGAGGAGCAGCGCGCGTTGGTTGTGCAGGATGCCCTGCCACCAATGGGCGGGCAGAATCTCCGGGATCACGACGGTTACCCAGGTATCCGGCTCCTTTTTCAAGAGCTCCTCGACGTAGTCGAGGAAGGAACTCAAGACAGAACGATATGGGCAGGGTAACACCGACAACCGGACACCACAGCCCCATTGGGCCCACTGGATTTGTATGCGCGCCGTGGATTCTGCATCCACATCCACCATCACAGCCTGAATCTCACCGGGACGGCTGCGTGCGTAATCGACCGCGCGAATGACCGCTTGATTGACGCCGT
>CAZGYZ010000002.1:0-41140 GCA_964530675.1 uncultured Nitrospira sp.
CCTTCAATGTGGCCATCGTCCTGGCCGGTTGTAGACATCAAGAAATACCTACCAGACGAGTCTACTGGCCACCCCAAAACCTGTCAAACAAATGCACAATCTCTGCGCGGGTGACGAGGCCCGCAGGCACAAGCAATACAGAGCCTTAGCTGCTGATCACGCTCGTGTGCCGAACACCCCGGTAGAGATAATGCAACCCGGACAATAGCGTGAAGGAGACCATGCCTAACAAGAGAGGCAGCATGACGGTGAGATCGATCTGGCGGGAACTCAGAAATATGACCATCACGATATAGGACAGCTGGAGAAACGTGGTGCCCTTGCCCAAGAAAGTCGGGGTAATGTCCACGCGAGAATCTGTAAAGTGCGCAACCGCCGTTCCCAGCATCAGGATCAAGTCTCGGCTGACCACGAGGATAGTGACCCACAAGGGAATCACATGAATCATCGAAAGCGTGATGAATCCGGAGGTGAGAAGCAGCTTATCTGCCAAAGGGTCCAGCACGGCCCCGAGCCGGGTATGCTGATTCTTTATTCGGGCGATCGCCCCATCGAGCGCATCGGTGAGGCCCGCTAAGAGAAGCACGATGAGCGCTAGATTAAATCTGCCATAGACGAGTAACCCGATGTAGCAGGGAATCAGGAGAATACGGAGGATGGTCAAGCTGTTTGGGATATTCATATCGTTCGAAACACAGCGGCTTACCGCAGCGGGAGAAAATGATAGGAGGCTGCTGCACGGTTGTCAACGGCTTGCAGTCGGCATGGCGCCACCCTATAATCGAAGCCCTGGGCCATTCCGTTTGAGTGTCATGGAGGTTGCAATGAGTTCTCTTCCGTTGCTTTTCAAAAAAGAAGGACTGGTTGAAAAGCACCAGGTTGAAGGAGTAGACCCGAGCGATCGGTATTTCAATCGTACCGTCCTCATCAATCGAACCGCTTCAGGCTACGCCGCCAAGGTCATGTATGAAGCCCTGGTGGTAGAAGGGCACTCGCATCCGACTATAGCCGCTTCAGTACAAGAGCTCATCGCAGCGATGCAGGGATTCGGCTTCAGCAAAATGAGAACCCGCACCAATTTCAAAGGCACGAAGTATCTCGCTGAAAAAGAAACCTGGGTCGATTACCAGGATCCAGCGTAGTCCGGCTGTCAGGCAGACACAAACTCCCGGTACACCAGATCGTGAATATGGGGACGGAAGACCTTTATCTTCTCGTTCCTTCGGCTCGGATGAACCCGATTCGATAACAGCACCACCTCCAACTCGCACAACGGATCAATCCACAGCGACGTCCCAGTGTAGCCGAGATGCCCGAATGACCGCTCGGAAAAACTGGATCCCGATGATGATGGCGCCGACGGAGTGTCCCATCCCAACGCCCAACTCGATCGAGCAGCAGATTCTTGGCGGGTCGTAAACTGCCTGACAAGTTCTCTCTCCAAAATCGACTCTCTTCCATAATAGCCGCGGAGCCAGGCCCCGGAGACAGCCAGTACCGATTCGGCAGTCCCAAATAACCCTGCATGGCCCGCGACACCACCCATCGCTGCGGCATTTTCGTCGTGCACTTCCCCACGTAAGAGTCGATTGCGCCACTCATCCTGTTCGCTCGGGGCAATGCGCGATACATCGACGGTTGGACGTACAACGTCGGATAGCGCTCGCCCTGCCAAAGGGCAAAACATCATTGGATCGGCCTGTAGCGGTTGGACGATCGCCTCTTCGCACCAAAGATCCAACGCCATTCCACTGAGACGTTCCACCAGAAACCCCAGTAGCATGAATCCAAGGTCGCTGTAGACGCTTCGCTCTCCGCGCGCATAGATCAACGGCTCATCACGAATCATTTCCAATACATGTTGTTTGGCGGGTTGATCTCCGCCAGGGAGCCCGGAAACCATGTCCCTTGCATCAAGCTGTTTGTAAAACGGTCGCCATCCTGGCAAGCCTGATCGATGGGTCAAGAGGTCTCGCACCGTTGCCAGACCGATCGGCGACCCTTGAAGTTCGACTAATATCTCTTGTACAGGATCTCCAAGGGCAACCTTGGCGCGCTGAGTCAGAAGTAAAACTGATGTAACCGTCACCAACGGTTTGGTAAGAGAAGCGAGGTCGTAGATGGTGGTGGCTTGCACCGGAAGGCCCATGGGTTCTGACGACAATCGCCCGGCTGCAATCACGCATAGCAGTTCGCCACGGAGACGTACCGCCAACTGGGCGCCGGGGAAGACACCGTCGTCAACGGCTGATTGCAGTGCCGTCTGAATGACGTGATAGGTAGTCATGGACGAAGCATCTATGAGTGAGGGAATCTGCTGCTGGCAGGCGGCGCGAAGCAGACCAAGAACCGCATCAGTAAACAAGTATCGTCGGGGCCAACAGGTCACAACGCCGGGCTCGACTCTCCCTCGAGCTTTGCCTCCGATGCGATCGCGGCATCGTGAAGCGCTTCTTGCTCTTCCACTTCCAGCATACGCTCAAACATCCGTAACGATGCACGCAATCGTTCGACCATGAGCAGTCGCTGCTTCTGAAGCGAAGAGAGGTCCCGCTGCGTATCGGTCAGCTCGACCCCGGCTTGACGGATCAACTCGCCGGCCTTCAGTTCAGCCTCCTTGATGACGAGATCCGCCTCCCGTTGTGCATTCCGTTTCACGTCCTCTGCCAGCGATTGCGCCGAGAGGAGGGTGCTCGACAACGTCGCTTCTGTTCGCTTCAGCTCGGCAAGCTGCTGCTCTAGGAATACGATCTTTTCTCGCTGAACCGCCTGGTCTCGATTCAGCGATTCAATCGTCTGTGCCAGTTCTTCGAGGAAGCGATTGACCTCTTCCTTGTCGTACCCGCGAAAGCTGGCCTTGAACACCATTTGTTGAATATCGAGCGGCGTAATTTTCATGGCACCTCCCCAATACTATGTCCGTCCATAGCCACTGCGATCTGTAGTAGCGAAGGTACGATGGCCCTCTGAAGAAATACCAGAATCAGTATGAGAACAAAAGTAGAGAGATCAAATCCTAAACGCGTACCGACTATTCGGCGAATTGGAGCCAATGCCGGCTCAGTAACCTTTACCAGAAACTGCACAATAGGATTCCATGGGTCAGGATTGACCCACGAGATGAGCGCGCGAGCAACGACAACATATATATAGATTTCTAAAACGTAATGGATGACCGTTGCCAATGCGCTCAGGGCATTGCCTATGATAAACATCAGCGCCCCAACTCTTTCGATCGCGTGGTGGCCGCTTCGACCGCTGCCATCAGCGCAGCGCGAAATCCTCCCTGCTCGAGCTGATGAAGCCCGGCGATGGTCGTGCCTCCGGGAGACGCCACTCGATCTTTTAATTGAGCGGGATGCACCCCTGATTCCAGTACCAAACGAGCCGCACCGAGCACCGTCTGCGCAGCAAGGAGTTCGGCAGTCTGCCGCGGCAAGCCCATCATCACCCCTCCATCCGCTAACGCTTCAATAGCCTGAAATATATAGGCCGGCCCACTGCCGCTCAGTCCGGTCACTGCATCCATCAATCGTTCCTCAACCAGCACTACCCGACCGACTGATTCGAATACCGTTCGAGCCAGGCGACTGTCATCTTCAGACACTGCACTGCCCAAGGCCAGAGCGGTCATACCCTCCCGAACCAATGCCGGAACATTCGGCATCGCACGAATCACCCGCATCGTCCCGGCAATCTGTTCCGCGATTGCTCGAATCGTTACCCCTGCAGCAATAGAAATCACCAGGGCATGGGCCAGGGTCGGGCCAAGCTCACTGAGTACAGCAGGAAGCGTCTGAGGTTTGACCGCCAAGACGACCACATCAGCCCAGGCAACCGCTTCACGGTTGGCAGAACCAACCAGAATGCCGAATTGACTTTTCAAGCGATCGCGGCGATCGGAAACGGGATCCGTTGCCCATATAGACTCAGCAGAACAGACTGGCCCCGAGAGGAGACCTCCGATCATGGCCTCAGCCATCTGGCCTCCTCCGATGAACGTAATCTTGCTCGTGATCGTTTGATTAGGCACGCCGCGCTCCCTCACCGGATCTCCTCGAAAACGAGCCGAATCTTCTCTCCGATTGAACCACCAATTGGCTGATCCATCTCAACTAATCAGCTACAGCTGAAGCGCCGTCTCTCGGAAACTAGGAAGTATTGTACCCAAACCGACGGGCAAATGTCAGCGCACACATCTGAACTAGGAGGCTGCGGAGAAACTATTGTGGCACAGTGAAAACCTGGTTTGTGTTGTTTATTTGGTTAATTGGGTTCATCTAGTTAGTTTCGTTCAACCAAACAAACAAGATAAACCCAATACCAGTCTTCTTTCTCTGACGGACTTTCCCCAGCATCCTGCTAGTTCCTATCGGTGAGAGAGCAGCGTGATCCCGCTGACCATCGTACCATTCACCCGGCCTTCCCTCCGATAGGAGTAAAAGAGCTGATCCTGGCAGATGGTACAGAGGTTCACCGATGAAACAGAGGGTGTGGAAACGCCCTCTCCTTCCACTTGCCGACGGATCAGAGCCTTGAGATCCAGCCGAGCCTTGTGCCCTTGATAGCCCCGCACTACCGACTTCCAATCTGGCAATCCCATTCGGAGCTGGTCGAGCACCGGATTATCTACTTCATAGCAACAGGGACCGGCTGAGGGTCCAATACTGACTCGCAGATCCGACTGCATCGACCCGAATCTGTCCGCCATCAGCCCGAAGGTTTTTGCAACAATCCCGGCGACAGCGCCACGCCAACCGGCATGAATCGCCGCCACGACATGCCGGCGTGGATCATGTACAAGCACGGGAACACAGTCCGCCGTGCGCACCGCCACCGTTACACCTGGCTGATCGGTCACCAGCGCGTCCCATCCGCCAGGGAACCGATCTATCTCGGTGAGTGGTCGATCCACCACTAAAGCATCAGTCCCGTGCACTTGCTTGACGGACAGCAGCCAGCCGCGCCCCTGCGCCCCCGACTGACGTGCCGGTACTCCTACATCGAGTGCCAGCGAACCTGCATGGCCGCGCGTGCCGAAAAAATGCCGGATGCCGTCGCGCGAGGACGCGAAGGCAGGAACCGTGATGACCGCTGCGCTCATAGCTATACTCCGCTGAAACTACTCGCCCCTATAGACCCTATCGGCTCAGTCGGCCTGCTTGCGTAGGAACGTGGGCACATCCCATTCATCGTCGGTAACCGCCGCGGCTCGCTCCATCTGCTCTCTTCCATCTCCCATCCGCCGCAAGAAGGTCGGACGGTCGAGATCTTTGAAAGGCCGCTCCGCATACGATCGTTCTCCCATCGTCTGGCTGGCGCCGGCCATCGCCTGCTGCCCGGTGCGGGGGGCCCGAGCCGCTGCCACGGGAACTTGAGCAGGCTGCCCTTCCCATTCAAATCCGGTGGCAATCACCGTCACGACTAAATCGTCTCCCATATCGGGGTTGATCACCTGTCCGACAATGATATTGGCATCGGGATCGGCCGTCTGTTGTACGATCGTAGCCGCCTCCTCAATCTCGTGCAGCGACATGTTGGGCCCGCCGGTGATATTCAATAACACACCTCGCGCACCCTCCACACTGCCTTCCTCTAACAACGGGCTGCATATTGCCTTTTGCGCCGCTTCGATCGCCCGATTCGTCCCTCGCGCCACTCCCATGCCCATCACGGCGCGACCTGTATGCGACATCACGGTACGGACATCGGCAAAGTCCACATTGACATGGCCAGTAGTCGTGATCACATCCGCAATCCCTTGAATGGCCTGCCGGAGGACATCATCGGCCACCTTGAAGGCTTCGAGCAGCGGCGTCGCTTTGTCGACAATACCAAGCAATCGCTGATTCGGAATCACGAGCAGGGTGTCCACATGGCGACGAAGGTCGCGAATCCCTTCATCCGCATGAACCATCCGGCGATGACCTTCATAGGAAAAAGGCTTTGTCACGACCCCGACCGTCAAGATACCGAGCTCACGCGCAATGCTCGCGACGATCGGGGCGGCGCCCGTTCCGGTTCCGCCGCCCATCCCCGCTGTCACGAATACCATATCGGCGCCCTCAAGACATTCCCGAATCTGATCTTTGCTTTCCAATGCCGAGTCCTTTCCGACTTCCGGCTTCGCCCCGGCGCCGAGACCCCTAGTCCGCTCAGGACCCAGTTGAACCTTATAGGACGCCCGTGACCGATCCAACGCCTGCAGATCGGTATTTGCCGCGATAAAATCGACCCGCGCCAATCCGGACATGATCATGGTGTTAAGAGCGTTGCACCCGGCACCACCGACACCGATCACTTTGATCCGAACGGGGGACACAACATCCTCTTCGAATGAAAACATCAGGACACCTCCCTTAATAGAATTCGCGTGGCGGCCATCCGCCCCGCGCAATGGTTAAAAAAACTCGAACATCCAGGACTTCATACGATCGAATACCTTATGCAACGGCCGTCCACTACGCAGGCCGGCCGTGGCCATCTCCTCAGCGTGGTGCCGGGCATGGAGGAGCAGGCCGACACCCGTGGCATGCATGGGATTACTGACGATGTCGCGAAGCCCTCCGATCCCACTGGGCGCGCCGCGGCGAGCCGGAAGATTCAATATCTGCTCTGTCGCATCGGGCATCCCTTCCAACAACGACGTTCCGCCTGTAATCACCGCCCCTGCCCCCAGCACACCCTCGTAGCCTGCACGCGCGATCTCCCGGCGAACCAGCTCAAATATTTCCTCGACCCGCGGCTCAAGAATTTCGGCAATGTCACGGCGTGAAAACGTCCGTGCAGGGCGATCCCCAACCGACGGAACCCCTATGGTTTCATGACCATGCACCAATCCCGTTCGGGCAATCCCATGCTGCAGCTTGATCTTTTCGGCCTCGGTCTGAGAGGTCAGCAGCCCAATTGCGAGATCTTTCGTCAAATTCTGCCCGCCGATCGGCAAGACCGCAGAGTGTCGAATGCTCCCGTCGAAGAAAATTGCGAGGTCGGTCGTTCCACCTCCGAGATCGATCATCACGACCCCCAGATCGCGCTCTTCCTGACTGAGGACCGCCTCACTGGAGGCCAAAGGCTGCAACACGATATCCACAACATCGAGCCCCGCGCGATTCACACATTTGATGATGTTCTGCGCTGAAGTCACCGCGCCGGTAATAACATGGACATTCACTTCAAGACGGTTTCCGGACAGACCCAACGGTTCCCGCACCCCCTCTTGCCCATCCACCATGAACTCACGAGGCAGCACATGAAGAATCCTCCGTTCATGGGGGACGACTGCCAGGGTCCGCGCGCTTTCGATCGCACGCTGAATGTCTTCCCGCGACACCTCCGCCTTTTTGAGCGCCACAACCCCCTTGCAGTTCTCCGCAGAGATGTGGCTTCCGGCGATGCCGGTATAGACAGAATTGATCTGGACCGCCGCCATCAGCTCGGCTTCCTCCACCGCCTTCTTGATCGATTCCACAGTACTCTCGATATCGACCACGACGCCTTTGCGAAGCCCTCGCGATGGGCTGGATCCGACCCCGATGATGTTGAGCGCCCCCTCATCGGTAACTTCCGAAACTATGGCGCAGATCTTGGTAGTTCCAATATCCAACCCAACAAGAATTTGATCACGCTTTGGCACAGCCCTCACACCCTTTCCCGCACAATGACACGGTTGTCATAACGCAAATCGATCTCGGTCACCTCGCGCTTCCGACCTTCGGAGGAGGCAGTTTTAAAAGACGGTTTCACTTTCCGGAACCGCTCCCACTGATCAACCAGAGAATCGTCACCAAACTGAAATCGCACCCCATTGGCTGACGCCACTACATTCGCAGGATTCGCGAGATCCACTTCAATCCGCCCGTCGAGGGTACCGGCGATAAGCTTGGCCAGCACGACCCCGGACTGAATCGCATTGC
The DNA here is from genome assembly GCA_964530675.1 of uncultured Nitrospira sp. Classification (GTDB taxonomy): domain Bacteria; phylum Nitrospirota; class Nitrospiria; order Nitrospirales; family Nitrospiraceae; genus Palsa-1315. Next base: position 7,917 of record CAZGYZ010000002.1, read on the forward strand.
GAACACGGGCCTCGCCGCGCTGAATGGCCTGGAACTCAAGGCCGGTCAACAATGGCAGCGTTTCATCATCCTGCCGGCCCAACTTGGCTAGAAGATATCCGCTCTCATCGCTCAACCAATGGTCCGTGCCCATTCGAATAATGGCAGCCGGCGTACGTTCCAATACGGTGACATGCAGCAGATGCGGTGGCCTACGTTCGATCGTCGCCTCCTTAATCCAGGCATGCGCCTGCACTCGCTCGGCGAGAAACGCTGTGCTGACTTGATGGAGCCCCACGCCAGGCTTCAAGACGAGCCGTTCCAACACTTCCGGCCTCGTCACATGGTGAATACCCTCGACCTCTATCTCGCGGATTTCCAGCCAATCCTGCAGAATCGGTCCCATCTCTTGCGTGGCCGCAGTCAGACCCCAAGCCAACACTGCAAGACCGACGATCCATTGCCCTATGCGCAAAGCACGTCGCCCCCGCGAGACGAGCTTTTCCCGACGCGCCTGTTGCCGATGATCCGAAATCTGACTGGCACGCGCGCCCTTCCATTGGTTCACCCGAGGGCCGATTGTAGGAGCCGCTTTCCTCCGCAAAAACACCTTCACGGCATCCTCCCTTCCTCTGACGGACAGTCACGGCGGGCTGCGCGAACAAGGGCCGACTCGAGAATCCGCTCGGTCAGCTCGTCATAGTCGATCTCGGCCTGTGCCGCGGCCATCGGCAATAAACTTGTTTCAGTCATGCCCGGCGCCGTATTAATCTCCAACACAACCGGACGGCCACGCGGGGTGATCCGGAAATCGACCCGGGCCGCACCTTCACAGCCCAGCACCTCATAGGTACGCAGCGCCAACATCCGAATCTGCCTGCTTATCGCCGAGGTCAAGGGCGCAGGGCAGAGGTACTGGGTTTTCCCCTTTTCATACTTCGCCGAAAAATCGTAAAAACCGCCTGGCGCAACAATTTCCACAGCAGGAAGTACCAGCGGGGATGCATGCTGCCGCCCAATGATCGACACCGTGACCTCATGCCCAGGGATGTAAGCCTCAACCATGGCATCCACGTCATAGCGGTGAGCCAAGGCCAGGGCGTCACGCCATTGCGCCGGCTTCCGCACGATAGTGACGCCGATCGTGGACCCTTGCGACGCAGGCTTCACCACGACGGGCCAGCGCAACTTCGCCGTCCGCATCACCGTAGCGCACGAGACCTTCTCTCCGCGCTTCACCACCGTGCCGCCCGGCACGGGAATGTGCGCTGAGGCCAAGAGGGTTTTCGTCGTGACTTTATGCATGCCGATCGCACTGGCCTGGATACCGGATCCGGTGTAAGGAACTCCAAGGGTTTCCAGAAATCCTTGGATCGAACCATCTTCCCCGCCCGGTCCATGCAATGCGAGAAACACTAGCTCGATCTTCTGGTCGCGCAAATCCCGAAAGAGCATCGGTCCTACATCAATGGTCACCGCGTTGTAGCCGCGGCGGACCAGCGACCGATGCACGGCAGCGCCCGTCCGAAGCGACACGTCGCGCTCAGCCGATTGCCCGCCCATCAGCACCCCGATACGGGCGCGGGTTAACAGGGGTCGTTCTGTCAGACGGGGCTTGCTCATACCGCTAGGCCTCTCCGACGATTTTGAGTTCAAGATCCAACCGCACGCCCGCCAGCCGGCGAATAGCGCTGCGGACCTTCCCTATCAGCGCCGTCACATCCGCTGCGCGCGCCTGCCCCCGATTCACCATGAAGTTGGCATGTTTCATCGAGACCTCCGCATCGCCGACCCGCACACCCTTGAGGCCGGCCGCCTCAATCAATCGACCGGCGGAATCGCTCGGAGGGTTCTTGAACACACAACCGGCGCTCGGCATTGCGAGCGGCTGTGTGTCCCGTCGATAGTGGAGGTAGTCCTTGACCACTCGCTCGATCTCCGATCGGACCCCCTGCTTCAACTGAATCCACACCCCGACGACGATGCCGCGCGGCAGCAAAGCCCGGCGATACTCGAACCTCACCTGGGCTGCTTCCACTTCTACGAGTTGGCCCTTCATGTTCACCATGCGAACAGCCTTGACCGAGTCCTTCATTTCTCCGAGCTTCGTTCCGGCATTCATCACCACACAGCCGGCCACAGTCCCGGGAATTCCCGCAGCCCATTCCAATCCCGCGAGGGAATGGCGAATGGCGTATCCAATCAACGTCGGCATCCCTACTCCCCCTTCGGCATAGAGCACGGACCCCGGTTCTTCCTTGATCCCCCGCAACCGCACCAGACTCATTACGATGCCGCGGATTCCCCCGTCCCGGACTAATAAATTTGTCCCACCCAGGACAAACAACGGGATCTTGCGCGTGCGCGCCTGCTGGACGACCAGACAGACCTCTTCAATATCAGCCGGTTCAACCACGACATCTGCCGGCCCTCCGATCTTGAACGAGGTGTACTCGCTCAACGGAGCCTGGAAGGATACGGATCCCCGGAGGCCCGCTACCGCAGCCCGGACATCTGCCTGCGTGAACTGCGCATGAGCTTTCGCAGCTGTCGTGACACGTCGGGCACCTCGCTTCATGGCATCATCCGACGGGGGTCAATCGGGCTAATAGGCCAAGCCCCATCTTCCAAATATCCCCCGCCCCTAATGTAATGACGAGATCCCCCGATTGCAGATGGGGCAATACCTGATCCACCAACTGCTCTTTGTGTTCCACAAAAGTTACGGACGGATGGCCGGACGCACGAACAACCTCGGCCAACTTGGCTCCGGACACCCCGGGAATCGGCTGCTCCCCTGCCGCATAAATATCAGCTAAGAACAATACGTCTGATTGGTCAAATGACTTCGCAAAATCCTCCAGCAAATCTCGCGTCCTGGTATAGCGATGCGGCTGAAAGAGCACCACCAGCCGCCGGTCCTTCCAGCCTTGCTTCGCTGCGGCGAGGGTGGCCTTGATCTCGGTTGGATGATGCCCGTAATCGTCCACGACCATAATCCCACCGGCTTCCCCACGCAGATGAAAGCGACGCTCGACCCCGGCATAGGCCGCCAGCGCTTTTCTGATGAGATCCACCGGCACATCCAATTCGATGCCGATCGCAATCGCCACAAGCGCGTTGGAGACATTGTGCCGACCTGGCACTGCCAGGCGGAATGGGCCCAAATTGCGCCCACGGAACTGCGCCCGAAACTCAGCGCCCCATTGATTCAAGCTGATCTCTGTCGCAAAGAAGTCAGGCGTGACACCTTCACGCTCACTGAGGCCATAGGTCTGATAGCGTTTCACGATGTTCGGGAAGAGCGCCCTCAGCCGATCATCGTCGGCACACAATACGGCCAAACCATAGAACGGCACCTTATTGATAAACTCGAGAAAGCACTCGTTGATGCGTTCCATGCTGCCGTAGTGATCCAGATGTTCCCTGTCGAGATTCGTGACCGCGACAACGGTCGGAGACAAACGAAGAAACGACCCGTCGCTCTCATCGGCTTCCGCCACGAGGAGATCGCCTCGGCCAAGGCGGGCATGACTCCCCAGCGCATTCACTTTGCCACCGATCACCATCGTCGGATCCAGCCCACCCTGAGCCAGTACATTAGCGACCATCGACGTCGTCGTAGTTTTTCCATGAGCGCCGGCAATGGCAACCCCAAATTTCAGTCGCATCAGCTCCGCAAGCATCTCGGCCCGTGGAATCACGGGAATCTGCTTCGCCTTGGCGACCACGACCTCGGGATTCTGTGCCGACACGGCGGAAGAGATGACCACCACTTGGGCCTCCCCCACATTCGACTCCTGATGGCCAATAAAGATGCGCCCCCCGAGTTCTTCCAATCTCCGCGTCGTATCGGAGGCCTGCAAGTCCGAGCCTGTCACTTTATACCCCAGCGTCAGCAGCACCTCGGCGATGCCGCTCATCCCCGATCCCCCGATTCCGACTAAGTGAATCTGTTGCGTCTTGCGAAACATCGTCGCGCGCCTTACTCCACCAACCGGTGGATACGACTGTGACTCCTGTCCACGTTGCCCAATGCCATTAGCCTCCTGCCGCTCCAACAGACCGGTGAGCATCATGAGGTCCCCCCATAAGTGCGTAACACTCGCGGACGATGACCTCCGCCGCGTCGATTTTCCGCAGAGAAAGACTGGCTTCCCCCATCGCTCGCAATCGCTCAGGATCCCCGAGAATACCCGCCACCGTGCGGACCAACAGGGGGCCAGTGAGCATAGATTGCGAAAGCAGCACGGCAGCCCCGGCTGCTTCCATCACCTTGGCATTCTTCGTCTGGTGGTCGTAGATAGCGGACGGCAGCGGAATGAGGATGGCCGGCTTTCCACAGGCCGTAAGTTCCGCTACCGTCATGGCTCCAGCTCTCGCCACCACGAGATCTGCCTGCCGTAATGCGGCAGGCATGTCATAGATAAACGGCACGACTTGCGGCTCGAAGCCGGCGCGACGATAGGCCTCAGCCACCCGCGCATGGTCAGACTCGCCGGTCTGATGGGTCACAGTGAGATGTGGTATCTGTGTCATCAGATCGGGGAATCCTTCCATCACCGCTGCATTCATCGCCTTCGCTCCCTGACTTCCCCCGAAAATCAGCAGATGCGGTGGTCCCAATTTCTCCCTGCTCTGCCGCATGCCGTCCAAAAACGCTTTGCGAATTGGAGTCCCCACCACACGTACCTTGGAACGATCGAACGAGTCAGCTGCCGATTCGAATGCGAGAAAGACGCGTTGAGCAAACGGTCCCACCGCTTTGTTGGCTGCTCCGGGATTTGCATTCGGCTCAAGAATCACGCGCACCACTCCGGCCAATGCCGCAGCAAGCAACATCATCGGACTCGTATATCCGCCGACCCCGATCACCAAATCCGCTCGTCTGGCACGCAGGATTCTCAGGCACTGCCACAAACTGACCGGCGTGGCACACAACCCCGTCAACGCCCCAAACAGACCCTTGCCCATCACTGGTTTGGCACTGATCAACGCCAGCTCGAATCCTTCATGGGCAAGCACCTTCGACTCGAGTCCACGCGCCGTCCCCACGAAGAGGATCTTGGCCCTTGGATCGTACCGGAGAAACTCTCGCGCCAACGCCACAGCCGGATAGAGATGGCCACCGGTTCCTCCTGCTGCTATGACGATCGTCATCCGTGATTCAATCCATCGCGCCCACTTCGAGACCCACCGGCATGCCGGTCGCGAGAAATACTGAGCAAAATGCCCACGCCGATTAGACTGACCACCAACGACGACCCTCCATAGCTCACGAACGGCAAGGTGAGCCCTTTCGTCGGCAATAGCCCAGTCACCACCGCGGCATTCACTAACGCTTGGCTGCCGATCAACAGGGTAATACCCATACCCAGATAGCGGCCGAACGGTACCCGCGCGCGCGCGGCGATCTGAAACCCGCGCCACACAAAAAATGCGAATAACAGGATGACCGTAGCGGTGCCGATGAGCCCCAGTTCTTCGCCGACCAGCGCCAAGACAAAGTCTGTATGCGCCTCCGGGAGGAAGTAGAGTTTCTGTTTGCCCTCGCCCAATCCCACCCCGAACGGACCGCCGCTGCCGAAGGACAAGAAGGACTGCGTGATTTGGAATCCGGCGTCCGACGCATCCTTCCATGGAGCCAGAAAGGTCATAAGCCGTTGGCGTCGATAACTGGACCCAAGGACAAGCGCCAGCACGACTGGAATCGCACAAAGGCCTAAGGCCAAGAGATGGGAGAGGCGCGCCCCGGCGAGAAAACACATCCCGACCGTCACCAGGCCAAGCACTACGACCGTCCCAAGATCCGGCTCCAGCAGCACCAGTCCGCTCAGCAGTCCGATCACGATCAGGGCCGGCAGAAGTCCGTTGCGGAACAACGTGATCTTGTCCCCTTTTCTGGTCAGATACGCCGCCAGATAGATGACCGCCACGAGCTTGGCCATCTCCGCCGGCTGCACCGAGATGAATCCCAATCGCAACCATCGCCGCGCCCCCTTGGCCGCCACACCAAGCGACGGCACCAGTACCATGATGAGCAGCAGTACGATGCAGGCCAACATCGGGATGGAGAGCTTCTTCCAGAACGTGTAATCGATCCGCGATGCGAGATGCATCAACAGTAAGCCGAACGCAAGCCAGGCGATCTGCCGCTTCAGGAAAAATCCGGGATCTTGAAACCTGTTGCCCGCCACAATGGCGCTCGCGCTGAACACCATGACCAGTCCCACCAGCGCCAGGATCATGGTGACCGCTAGAAGCGTATGATCCGCCGTTACCCGTTGCTTGCCCGACCGTTGGCTGGTCTGGGACCATGGGAGCGCCAGGGTCCCCGCTGATCGATGCGCCATTGCTCAGAACCGCCCCTCCCTCGCTTTGCACGTCACGCCGGTAAGGCATGAACCAATGCCTTGAATTGACGGCCACGGTCTTGATAGTCCGCAAACATGTCGAAGCTGGCACAAGCCGGGGATAACAACACGACGTCACCCGGCGATGCCCCCTGCGCGGCACAATCCACGGCCTCCCGCAAGGTGGCTGCCTCAGTCAGCGTGGCAACACCTTCCCACGCCTGTCGCAACAGCGGCGCCGCTTCCCCTATCAGAATCACACGCGTAACCCGCCGGCTGACCGCCTGGGCGAGTCGCGAAAAGTCGCCACCCTTATCCCGCCCACCGGCAATGAGCCAAATCGGTTGATCGATACTTTCCAGCGCCTTGAGGGTGGCATCGACATTCGTCCCCTTCGAATCGTTTACAAATCGGACCCCCCGACGCTCGCGAACGATTTCAAGAGCATGCTCGAGTCCGGGAAATGTCGCGAGGACACGCCGAATCACATCGAGAGGGCAACCGCACAGCAAACCATAGGTCGCCGCCGCCATGACGTTCTCCACGTTGTGGTTGCCGATGATGCGGATCTCACTTCGACAGCAGATCTCTTGCCGTACCCCGGTCACCGTCGTCACGATCCGGCCGTCTTCTAGATAGGTTCCTCCGAACAAATCACCGCCGAGCGTCGACGTGGTCGTAAACCCCAGGCGTTTCCCAGTGACGCGATGTCGCAGCGTGGCCACACGGTCATCGTCAAGGTTGAGCAGGGCAAAATCCGATGCCGTTTGATTTTCAAAGATCCGCTGTTTAGCCGCGATGTATTCGTCCAGCGACTCATACCGGTCCTGGTGATCGACCGTCACGTTGAGCAGGGCTGCAATCCAGGGATGGAACCGATCGATTGTTTCCAGCTGAAAACTGGAGACTTCGACGACGAGATAGTCGAACGGACTCGGTTGCCCCGCCTGACCGGCGCGAAGGTCTTCCACCGCCGCCTCGCTCAAAGCGGTGCCTAAGTTTCCTCCGACAAATGCCCGCTTCCCGCTCTCGGCAAGAAACTTGCCAATCAAGGTCACAGTCGTGCTCTTGCCATTGGTACCAGTGACTGCGAGGAGAGGACTTCTGAAAAACTGAGAAGCAAGCTCCAATTCGCTGATCACCTTCACACCGCGCCGACGCACTGCTTCGAGCGGAGCGAGTCGATAGGGCACTCCGGGGCTGATCACCACCAGGTCCGCCTCGTCGAGCGACGACTCGTACCGCGCCCCGACGGTCACGCCGACGTGATCGCGGTCGATGCCGCCGAGGACTGCCGCCAGCTCAGTCGATTCCTTCCGATCGGCCACCGTGACACGTGCCCCCGCCGCCTGGAGCAACCGGCAAGCCGCGACACCGCTTCTGGCAAGCCCCATGACCGTGACACGCGCTCCAGCCAATTCCACAGCCCTCTCTCCTACCATGCCATCACCGCAGCTTTAAGGTACTCAGGCTCAGTAATGCCAATAAAATGGCAATGATCCACAAGCGCACCACAACCTTGGGCTCCTCCCACCCCTTCATCTCAAAGTGATGATGGATGGGCGCCATGAGAAAAATTCGTTTCCCGCGTGCCTTGAACGAGATCACCTGAAAAATGACCGAGACCGCTTCAATCACAAACACTCCGCCGACCATCAGGAGCAGCAGCTCGTGCTTGCTGATCACCGCAACCGTACCCAGCGCCGCTCCCAGCGGAAGCGAGCCCACATCCCCCATGAATACGGAAGCCGGATAGGTATTGAACCACAGAAATCCCAGACTTGCCCCCAGAATGGAAGCGGTGAACACCGCAAGTTCACCCGCGCCTTCGATGTGCGGAATGAGCAGATAGTCCGACATGAGCCGATGGCCGGCGACATACGCCACGATCGTATAGGCCAATGACGCGATCATGACCGGGCCAATCGCCAACCCATCGAGACCGTCGGTCAGATTAACGGCGTTAGAACTCCCGACAATGACGACTACAGCAAAGGCGACATACAGCCAGCCGAGATCCGGAACAAAATTCTTGAAAAACGGGATGCTGAGCTTGGTCGTATAGCCGGGCAGAAAATAGAGGACCAGTGCGATCGCCAAGGCCATCGCCACTTGCGCCGTGAATTTCTGTCCCACTGACAATCCCTTAGATTGGGTCTTGATGAACTTGAGATAATCGTCGGCAAATCCAATCGCCCCAAACCCCAGCATGGCGGCGAGCACAAGCCAGACATACGGCTTCGCGATATCGCTCCACAGAAGCGTCGAAAGGACCACCGCGAAGAGGATGAGAATCCCCCCCATAGTGGGCGTACCGCTCTTTGCCAGGTGACGCTTAGGACCGTCGTCGCGAATCTGCTGGCCCAGCTTAATGTCTTGTAATTTCTTGATCACCCAGGGGGCCAGCACAAAGGCAATCAAGAACGCCGTCACGGCCGCATAGATGATCCGAAAGCTCAAATACCGAAAGACGTTCAGGAATGAATAATCCGTATGAAACGGATACAACCAGTTATAGAGCATGCAGTCTTTACCTTAAAAATGAGTGGGCCTATCCGACCAACCCGTGAGTCGAATGAACACCGACTCCTTACGATGTCTGCTTAGTAACTGCCCTCATCCCTGTCAGAACCTGCACAACCTGTTCCATTTTCATCCCACGAGAGGCCTTCACCAACACCACGTCACCTTGCCGTACAATCCTCTTGAGGCGATCAGCCGCAGCCGCTGCATCCACCACTTCGTCTATCTGCGAACCTGCCATCCCGCCCTGCCGGGCACCTTCCCCAAGTTCACGACCCAACGTCCCGCAGACGATCAGCCGCGACAGCCCTTGCGCAGCAAGAAATTCCCCAACGTCCCGATGCATCCGGGCTGTTTCAGAGCCGAGCTCTAACATGTCTCCCAGCACGGCAATCCGTTCACGCGCAGGACTCCACTGGGCCAGCAATTGGAGGGCGGCTTTCATCGACGCGGGGTTGGCGTTATAGCAATCGTTGATGATATGGACGCCGTGATGGGTCACCACCTGCGACCGCATTGCGGCGGGACGGAATCGGCCCAGCCCTTGGGCAATCATCGACCCGGACAAGCTCAATGAAGCACCCACGGCCGCCGCAGCGAGCGCATTGGTGACGTTGTGCGTGCCATGCACCTTGATTCGAACGATCGTAGGACGGCTCTTTCCAGGGAGGTGCAAGCGAAAGGTCGTGCCTTGGCGCGCATCGGACATGATCCCGCTCGCACGGACATCGGCCATCTCCGACAATCCAAACGACATGACACGACACTGTGCACGCGCGGCGAGGTAGTCGAAGTAGGTATCGTCGGCATTCAGAATCGCCATGCCATTGGCCGGAAGCATGTCCAATAATTCCGCCTTCGCTTGCGCCGATCCTTCCATGCTTCCAAAAAACTCGAGATGATCGGGGCCGATATTGGTAATCAACCCGATCGTGGGCCTGACAATCTCACAGAGCCTGGTCGTCTGCCCCTGCTGATCCACACCCATCTCAATGACGGCTGCCTGATGGCGAGCCGTGAGCCGAAACAGGGTAGAGGGCACGCCGATCCGATTGTTGAAATTTCCCTCGGTCTTCAGCACCGACCACCGCTGAGCCAACACCGATGCCACCATATCCTTCGTCGTCGTCTTGCCGTTGCTTCCGGTCACCGCCACCATGGGAATAGTGAACCGGCTGCGATAATGTGTCGCTAACTGCTGGTAAGCAAACAGCGGATCGCGCACACCGAAGAGAAAGGGTGCAGACGGTCCCTCGATCCGGCATACCGCTGCGGAGCGAGGAGGAAGGCGGTACTCATCGTGGACGATGGCTCCCACTGCACCCTGCGCAAGTACGGCCGGCACAAACTCATGACCATCGAATCGATCGCCTCTGAGGGCAACAAAGAGATCGCCGCGGCGAACTGATCGGGAATCAGTGCTGATCTGTCTGATCCGACGCTTCCCCGTTAACGTGTCCTGCCCTGCAAGAACTTTTACGCTGATGACTTCCCGTAACTCCTCGACCGTAAAAAGCCCCATTGACCCCTCGCCTTGCGCAATCCCGACCGTGGCCTGGACACTCATGCGCAATCCTGCAATTGTTGAATCGCTTCGCGCGCCACCTCACGGTCGTCAAAATGAAACTTCTTGGTGCCGATGATTTGATAGTCCTCATGCCCCTTGCCGGCGATGAGCACCATATCGTCTCGACGCGCCTCGTGGATGGCTGCGCCGATCGCCTCACGGCGATCCGGCACCATGTGATACTGCACATGATTGCGGCGCTCCAGCGCCTCGCGCACGCCGATCTCAACTTCATGGAGGATCGCCAGCGGATCCTCGGTTCGAGGGTTATCCGACGTCAGGATCACCACGTCGCTGTATTCCACGGCGGCACGACCCATCTTGGGCCGCTTCCCTCGATCCCGATCGCCACCGCAGCCGAACACGGTAATGATCCGCCCGGTCTTCAACGTCTGGGCCGCCGTCAACAGACGGAGAAGCGCATCTTCTGTATGGGCATAATCGACGACGACGGTAAAATCTTGCCCGGAAAAGACCCGCTCGAAGCGACCAGGGACATTGGTAATCTGGGCGGCCGCTTCGCAGACCTGATCAGATGTCGCTCCACTATGCAGCGCCACTCCAATCGCTCCCAATAAGTTATAGACGTTGTGCTCCCCGACCAACCGGCTCTCGACGGCAAACGATCCCGCTGGAGTTGCCGCGGTAAAAGCGGTCCCGGCAAGCGAGAGACGCACTCGTTCCGCCTTGAGATCGGCCTGGTTCTTAATGGCATAACCCCAGGCCGGCACAGGGCAGGCTGCCCGGATCGCACCCCCTCTGGGATCGTCCAAATTGACAATCGCGCGCTTCCCGGCCTTCTGCCCCCCAGCCAATCCGGTAAAGAGCCGCAACTTCGCCTCAAAGTACTCGTCCATGGTGTGATGAAAATCGAGGTGATCCTGCGTAAGGTTCGTAAAAACCGCCACGTCATACTCGCATCCCGCTGTCCGGTCTAACGCAAGCGCGTGGGACGATACTTCCATCACTGCATCGGTCAGTCCGCCCTCGACCATCTTCGTCAAAAGCGCTTGAAGATCGAGTGCGCCGGGCGTCGTGTGCGAGGCAGGAATTGTCTCCTGCCCGATCTGGTAACCCACTGTGCCGATCAATCCGACCCGCCGGCCGATTCCTTCCAGTAATGATTTGCAGAGGTATGTCGTCGTTGTCTTCCCATTCGTGCCCGTCACACCGATCATCTTAAGACGGGCGGAAGGATCTCCATGAAACCGGCTACCGAGAAGACCGAGCGCCTTGCGTGAATCAGCCACTTGCACGAACGGTAACGGCCCCGATGCCACAGCCGCCTGCGCGACCACCGCAACCGCGCCGGACTTGATGGCCTGTTCGACAAATCTGTGACCATCGACGCGCTCACCCTTGACCGCGACAAAGAGACTCCCGGCCGTCACAGCCCGCGAATCGTCCGTGATGGCATGCACCGGGAGGCTCGCATCGCCGCGCTGTTCCAGGATCTCGACCTGCCCGCGAAGCACCGCGAGCAACTGCATGAGGGTAATGGGATTGCGCGCCATATTCTTTTAGTGGTCCTTCATCGCCAAAGCGATCTTCACCGTGTCGTCTCTGGACACACCAAGATAGTTGAGCACCTGCTCCCCAACCTGCCGAAAGACCGGCGCCGCCACGGTCCCGCCCCAGGATTCGCCTTGAGGCTCATCCAGGATCACGATCATCGCCAACCGCGGAGATTCCGCCGGCACATACCCGACAAACGATCCGACAAACTGCGTGGAGGAATAGGCGCCGGTTCGCGAATCGATTTTTTGTGCGGTTCCGGTTTTACCTGCCACGCGAAAACCCGGGATGGCCGCCTTGGTTCCGGTCCCATTCGTCACAACCCCCTCCAACACCGTCGTCATCGTCCTGGCCGTCTCTGGTGACACCACTCGCCGCCGCACTTGTGGCAGTACTTCCCTAAGCAAGCGACCTTTCTGGTCGCGCACTTCGGACACCACGTAGGGCTTCATCATGACACCCCCATTGGCGAGTGCTGCCACTGCCGACACCATCTGCAGAGGCGTCACCCCGACCTCTTGTCCTATCGAAATCGACGCCAAAGAACGACGACCCCAGTCTTTGGGAGCTTTCAACAGTCCGTTCACTTCGCCCGGCAAGTCGATCTCTGTACGTTGACCGAATCCGAACACTTGAAGGTAGCGATAGAGCTGCTGCTCTCCGAGGGCCATCCCGACTTTAGCGACGCCGATGTTGCTGGATTTCTGAATCGCCTCAGAGAACGTCATCCAGCCCAATTTGTCATGGTCATGAATCGTCGTATTCGCGATCACCATACGGCCGTTTTCACCAAAGACCATAGAATCTGGCGTCATCACTTTTTCTTCAAGCGCTGCGGCTCCAACCACTACTTTCATGGTCGATCCAGGCTCGTATGTATCCGTCAAGGCACGATTGCGCCACCGATCCGGCGTCAACGCGGCCACGACATTCGGATCGAATCGTGGGCTGACGGCCATCGCGAGAATCGCACCGGATTGCGGCTCCATGACGATGATCGTCCCGGACTTGGCATGAGTATGGGTGACGGCCTCTTCGAGTTCTTTTTCTGCAATATATTGAATGACCTCGTCGACGGTCAGCGTAAGAGCATGTCCCGGCGTCGGCGCTTGCTCCGCCACACCCTTGGGAAACACCGTGCGGCCGAACGCATCCCGCTGCAACACGGTGACTCGCTTTTCTCCATGCAGGTGCGAATCGTATCGGCGCTCGAGTCCCTCAAGTCCTTGCCCATCCATTCCGGAAAATCCGAGGACGTGGGCCAGCAACGGGCCCTTGGGATAAAACCGCCGCCCCTCCATCACCACACCGATGCCGTCCAATGACAATTGTTCAAGCCGACGGCCTTGCTCAGGATCGAGTTTTCGCGCCAACCACACAAAGCTCTTGTCTTGCCGAAGCTTTCTCTCAAGCTCATCACTCCGAATATGGAGCACCGGAGAAAGGTGACGGGCGACGGTCGACGGGCTCTCCAGCGATGTCGGTACTCCGAACACGGATGGCACCTCCATGTTCATGGCAAGCACTTTGCCGTGCCGATCCGATACCATGCCTCTGGCTCCCTCGAAGGACACAGTCTTTTGATGTTGCCGATCTGCCTTGGCTGTGAGTTCTGCCGCTTGAAGCACCTGGAGTGTGACCAGCCGGGATAGAATGATGCCGAACCCGCAGAAGAGCAGGAACAGCATCAGATAGCGACGACTGCGAGAAGGACCGGAAGTCACTCGTTCCTCCTCACGGTTGAATCATGTCTCACCAGACGGACTTGCACTATGGGTGAGGGTGTCAGGCTCGGAGTTTCTTCCTGTTGATGCACCATCAGCACTTGCCCCTGCTGTGGAGGAATAAGCCCCAACTTTTCCGTCGCCACCTTCGCGATTCGTTCGGGGGCCGTCAGAGCAGAAAACTTCACTTGCAATTGGTCCCGTTCTCGCTCCAGCAACACCTTCTGGGTTTTCAATCGTTCGATCTGATAACCCACCCGAACGACATCGACACGTTCCCACACAAACATGAAGACCAGCAGCACGCCGGCCACAATCGTCAACATCTTCATGAGTGACCCTCCTTGGACACCCGCTGGATAACCCGCAACTTGGCACTGCGGGAGCGGGGATTCCGGCCTGATTCTTCACTGGTAGATACCTGCGGCTTCTTGGTAAGCACCACCAATGCAAGATCCTCCTTGCCGGAGAGCGCCCGAAACGTGTGCTTCACAATCCGATCTTCGAGCGAATGGAATGAAATCACACAGAGGCGACCGCCGGGAGACAGAACATCCACCGCATCGCGCAACGCTGGTTCGAGACAATCAAGCTCCTGATTCACTGCAATGCGAAGGGCTTGGAAGGTGCGGGTAGCACAGTGAAGCCGGCCATGCCGATAATTTGCAGGGACAGCCCCCTCGATCACGGAGACCAACTCCTTCGTTGTCCCCAACGGACGGCGTTCACGCGCGCGAACGATGGCACGAGCAATTCGCCGAGAAAACCGTTCTTCGCCGAACTGAAAAATCGCGTCGGCCAACTGCGCTTCCGGCCACCGATTGATCAGATCAGCCGCGGTCCCGCCTATGGATTGATCCATGCGCATGTCGAGGGGCCCATCGTGTTGAAAGCTGAACCCGCGCGCCGGTTCATCGAGCTGAGGCGAGGACACGCCGAGGTCAAAAACAATTCCGTCGACCTGCGACAATCCATGCTCCGATAGATGCCGTTTCAATTCCATGAAATGACCATGAGTCAGAATTGCGCGAGCACCAAACCGCGAAAGCCTTAGTCGGCTAGCTTCAATGGCCGATCTGTCCCTGTCCAGGCCAATGAGCCTCGCATCAGGGCCGCTTCCCTCAAGCAGTTTTTCAGCATGCCCACTGTATCCCACCGTACAATCCAGGAAGATCTTTCGCCCATCACCCAGAAGCCAATACAGTACCTCTGAAGACATGACAGGGGAATGCCGATCATCCATAGATTAGAACTTTCCAGATTCACCCACTTTCTCCCACCATCGGCGCAGTATACACTCACTCAAAGACTTGTCAATAGCAAATTCATGGACTTATGAGACTCTTGCTGGGCCTTATCCCGTCGAGAAAGTTGTATGGTTTTAGCACTATCCAAGGCCTGGTAGATGGGGGTCAAAATGACCCCCATATAAGGCTATTTGGAGCTTGCATGCGATGTTGAGATTCTACGGAAACAAATAGATGGCAATTGCCCAAGGACTGACGTTTCTAGAAAACGTGCATGTAGATCCAGATAAGGATCCTTGTCCTAATGGCAAAGTATCTTGAGTTTTTGAAGGTGCCGGCAGCTGATACCGCTGTCCAAGAGAGGGTGTAGCAAGGATATTCCACCTGCAGACATGGGATGAGAGGAAGTTCTGGCATGAACGTAGAGAAAATGCAGTCTCCGCGAGTACTGTCCCCAGTGAATAATGCAAAGCTGGCTGGTTTGATTGCATTTTCCCGGTTTCAAGGGGAGAATATGCTCATGCAAATCAGGCAACATCTCTTCCTAAGTATGGCCATCACATTCGGCTGGCTCCTCCCCGATCTTGCCCAATCCGCCTCAACCATTTACTACTGTCCCGACCGTACGTCTGACCAGCAGTATTCAGCAAGGCCGGCGCCAGGTTGCGTACCCCTCACTGATGAGAAACAGCCAAGCCAGGGCAACGATTCGCTGCAGCCTCAACGCGAACCAACAGATTTCAAAATCGAAAGCCTCCAAAGCGATGTGTCCGCCTTCCTCAGCCGATACCATCAACTTCTTGAATGCTGTAAGACAGACGTCTCCGAGCTTCAACAGATCGACGAGTTAGGAGATGAGGTGGGCGATCTGCTCAAGTCCACGCAGGCCAAGCTCTCCAATCACTCGTTGGCATCCCGCGGCATCATGCTGCGGGAAATGATCCTACCGGTGGCGAAGGCCCGAGCGGACATCAAAAAGCTGCGCGCCACCCTCAATCGCATTGGCACCATCAGCAAGGCCCGCGAATCCGGCGACTTTGAAGAATCAGGGCGAGCTGCTCAGGCTATTCGTGAGATGGAGGAATCCATCGAGCGAGATATCCGCGCACCAAAGCTGTCAACAGGACCAAAGACTGGCACCAGTATCGGCAACGCACCAGCAGCAGGGCCAAGTATCGGAAAAACTCCAAAGACCGGCAACACCATTGGAGCGGAAGGCGTGACCGGACAAGATATCGGAGCCTCGACCCGCCATAGCCACGAGATCGGCGCATCCGGGCCGACCGGCTTCGCCATCGGAGGGACGGGTCGCGCCGGGCCTTCGATCGGAGAGTCGACATTCAACAGCGAGTCGTCTTCGGCGGTTGGCTCATCACTGCAACGTTCTACCGTGGGGTCTAGCCTGTCGGATTCGACGGTGGGGTCGAGTTTCGGCGGTTCAGGGGTAGGCTCAAGCCTCGGAGACTCGAGTGTCGGTTCAACGATTCAAGAACGCGGCACCAGCCCACAGCGGTGATCTCCCTCACTGGCTCTGAAGCGCAGTCGGTACCGACTCCCATGTTTCTCCACGATTTTTACTCCTATACAAACCACTCCCGTTCGTACCAGCATAGAACACGGCCGGATCGGTCGGACTCTGCACGAGCGATCGGATATTGAGCGTCGCAAGACCCGTATTCAACGTGCCCCACGTCTCCCCACCATCTTCGCTCCGGTGGACGCCTTCTCGACCGCCCAGATAAATGACACCTTTCTTCGCACGATCCAAGATCATCGAAAACAACATCTGGTCTTGCAGGGATTGTCCGATCCGTACCCAAGCCTTCCCACCATCGATTGTCTTGTAAAGTCCCGTCAACGTGGAAGCGTACACCGTATCCGGCTCAAACGGATCGACCAGCACCGACGTCACGCTGAGCGCGCGTGACGACTTAATGATATCCGGCGACACGAGGCCGTTGTTCACCTTCTCCCAATGACCTGCCTCGTCGATCGTCTTGTACACTCCACCGCTCGTGCCCGCGTATAAGATCGCCGGTCTCGTCGGATCCATACCCAACGTGACTACCATCAACACTTCCTTCATCCCTTCCATTTTCTTCACCCAATGCTCGCCGCCGTCTTTCGTCTCGGATACACCCATCGTCGTGGCGATAAAGATGTGATTGCTGTCCGTCGGATCGAAGAGGAATTGATTGACCACCGACGAGATTGTTGCATCGTCCAACCCCGAGCGCATCGAAGCCCAGCGCTGCCCGCCATCGTGACTCTTAAAGACAGCGTCGCCCTTCGTACCGGCATACACCGTGGCCGGGTAGGCCGGATCAAGCGCCATTGAAATCACGCGCGAGTGGCTCATGCCCCGTGACAAATTCGTCCAGGTCTGGCCCCCATCGCGCGTCTTATAGATGTAGTCGTTCGTCGCGACGTAGAGGATGTCAGGATTCTTCGGATTGAGTTGAATGACGACAATGGGATCGCCGCGATTGCAGCCCCCTAGAAGCAGTAAAAGCAATGAGAACACGCAACACAATGCCGCCACATGGTGCATCAGAGCGATGGTTGATGGGTAATGGTTTATGGCCAATGAGGGAAGAGGCCTGTTCGCTACCCTGTTCAGCACCAACCATGAACCATTAGCCATTGACCATGCCCAGTGTATCTTCACCGATAATTAGTGAACTGCAGATCAATCCCAAAATCTTTGCCCCTAAGAAACGCCATGGCCGCTTGAAGGTCGTCCTTGCTCTTGCTCAGCACACGCACTTGCTCGCCTTGAATCTGCGCCTGCACTTTCAGCTTCGACTCCTTGATCGCCTTCGTCACCTCTTTCGCCTTGTCCGCCGCGATACCGCTTTGAATCTTTGCCACCTGGCGCACCGTGCCACTCAGCGCCGGTTCAACGGTCCCGTAGGTGAACGCCTTCAGCGAAACCCCGCGCTTCACGCACTTGGTCTTAATGATGTCATTCACCGCATTGAGCTTATACTCATCGTCGGAGATCAGGGACAGTTCCTTTTCTTTCTCCTTCAACGTAATCTCCGTCTTTGAGTCTTTGAAGTCGAAACGCTGCTTGATCTCCTTCGTCGCCTGATCGACGACATTCCTCATCTCTTGCATGTCCACTTCCGAAACCACATCGAACGAAAATTGCTCAGCCACAATCCCCTCCTCTTCTCATCTCATCATTCATTTTTCCTACAGACCACGCGTCGAATGAGTTCCTTCCAATTCCCCATACCTCCTAAAGGGAGCGGCCAAGGCTGCCCTTTACTGCGCGCATCGAACGAGCACATTCGATCTAATTGATCCTTCCAAGCTTGCTCGTTCTCTCTTCAGGGATGGGGGCTGACTGATCTTCCACTGCGCGCGTTCAACGAGGGCCTTCAGAGGCCGCGCGTTGCGCGAGCACAGAAGATCATCAGCCTCCATCTCCTCCCCCCTTAGCAGCAGCCTCCGCCGGGCAACTGCAACCGCCGCCGCTCCTCATCATTATGACGAATCGTCGTCTGCATTCTTCTCGGCGAACTTCCTCCAGCCATCACCACCACTTCGCTGCTGGTGAACGGCCGCTTCAAGATCACATAGCCATACCATCGTCTGATACTATCGCCCAAGACGATCACCGCGAGCAAGGCCACCACCGCCACCAGCCCAGCATCCAAGTACAACGCAAAAGCCTGCCCGCTATCGGCAAGGGATGAAGCCTTGCTCACAAACATTCCAAACATCTCATAGGACCCCATCAACGTGATCGTCCCGACAAACAACATCGGCAACGCGGTGATCCACAGATACTGCGCCTTCCGCATCTTGATCAGCACCGTCGTGCCGATACAGAGGGCCAAGGTGCCGAGCAACTGATTCGCTGCGCCGAACATCGGCCAAAGTGTCGAAATGCTGCCGGCGCCGATGAGATAGCCCCAGGCTCCTACGATCAGCCCGCTGCTCACCACCACACCAGGCCACCAATTCATCCGCCGCAACGGAGGGTAGAAACGTCCACCCATCTCCTGGATGAGATAGCGTCCCACTCGCGTGCCTGTATCGATCGTCGTCAGAATGAACAAGGCCTCGAATACCAGCGCAAACTGATACCAATAGGCCATCAAACCGGCCATACCAGGGAGCGCGGAAAAAATAGCCGCCATGCCCACCGCGAGCGACACGGCCCCGCCAGGCCTGCCCGCCACATCCGCCTCGACAAGTTGCGAGAGTTCCTGAATCCGCGAGACGGGAAAACCCATTGCAGCCAACGCATCGGGCGAGAGCATCGTATTGATCGCCAGATAATCACCGGGAATCAACACCGAGGCCGCAATCAAGGCCATCACGCCGACAAAACTTTCCAACAACATCGCCCCATAGGCGACCGTGGCCTGGGACTCCTGCTCGATCATCTTCGGCGTGGTCCCGGAAGAGACCAGCGAGTGAAAGCCCGACACGGCTCCACAGGCAATGGTGATAAAGAGAAAGGGAAAGAGTGTGCCGGGAATAATCGGCCCGCCGCCGCTAGCAAATATCGTGACGCGCGGCATTTCAATTGTCGGCGCCATGAGCACCACGCCCACTCCCAGCAACACCACTACGCCAAGTTTCATGAAGGTGGAGAGATACCCGCGCGGCACCAGGAGCATCCAACCGGGCAAGACAGACGCAAGAAAGCCGTAGCCAGCCAGCCCCCACACCAACGTCGTCCGCTCCAACTCGAACCACCCGGCAACCGAAGACTGAGCCACCACCCGCCCGAAAATCACAGCTGCAACCAACAGGACCACACCGAGCAGGGAGACCTCCCCCACCTGACCGGGCCGAAACCGTTGAAGGTAGAAACCCATGAGCAAGCCAATGGGAATCGTCATCGCGATCGTGAAGGTACCCCAGGCATTGCGATAGAGCGCATTCACGACGGCAAAACCCAACCCGGCCAGCGCCACAATCACGATGAACAGCACCGCCACCGCCGTCGCCGTGCCGGTGACCAGGCCCAGTTCATCGCGCGCGATTTCAGGAAGTGAGCGGCCATTCCTTCGCATCGACGCAACCAGGATAATGAAATCCTGCACCGCCCCAGCCAGTACCGCACCGATCACCAGCCAGAGAAAGCCCGGCAAGAATCCAAACTGCGCCGCCAACACCGGCCCAAGCAACGGCCCAGCTCCAGCAATCGCCGCAAAGTGATGGCCGAAGAGCACATATTTATTGGTGGGATGGAAATTGACGCCGTCATTCAACCGCACAGCCGGCGTCACGCGCTGATCGTTCAGCTCCACCACCCGCCGCGAAATCCAGCGGCCATGGAAGCGAAAGGCCAGCACATAGATACAGGCCGCCGCAACGACCAGCCAAAGGCCATTCACCTTTTCCTGTGGATTGACAAGACCGACAACAAAGGCGAGCGCAACTGAGCCGAGAACGGCGAGGAAACCCCAAAGCACCAGCTTTAACGCCGACATGCGCGCATCCTACACACAGACACGGAGGTTGTAAATCGAACTGTCTCACCCCGTCCCACGTCGTGACAGGACCGCCTCCGCCGCACTGCACAATTCGACAAATCCAGTTGTGGAAACACGGCACCTATGACAGAGTGTGCGAATGAAACGCTCCGACTCACAGTCCAACGTCAGGACAATCCTCCAGCCGGCAACGGTTTCACATAGCCATAGGGGGTACGCAGCGAGAGATTCGCCACGCCCCACAAACAGACGCAATGATCCCCCGAACGCAGTCCACTCTATGCCCGCCTAAGGGCTGACGTCTTTCTCATGCCGCTGATCGATTACACACGCAGCGCCTTCCGAGTTCTCACCCAACGAGCCGCTGGTCCGACGCTCTATGAACTGTGTGATCCGCTCCTCTTGGCGCCCGACACCGCCGGCGAGTCTCACCTCCAGCGATTCTATCGCGTAGCCCTCGCCCACCCCGCCCTCCGCCTGATACTCAGACGTGCGGGCCTCCCACACCTTCGCGACTCGAGTTGGTGCAATGCGGTGCGCCAGTCGATCCTGGCCGCACGCGACGAACCCCATCCCGATTGGCAGAGGATCGGCAGACCGGTAGCCGATTTACTCGACAAACTGCCGCAGCATTCACCGCGACCCGCTCACGTCGCTCCGCCTACGAAGGCAATCCCACTCCCTCGCATCGAACACCTCATCCGAGAGTGTGCGGCGCATTTGCTGACCTCGTACCGCACAAACGATTTCATCCCAGCCTATGCGGCCTTCAATCTGACCGGCGACCCGGATATGCGGGGACGCGAACTGCTCACCGCGCTCGGCGGGCTTCACGCACGCACCTATAAACACGCCACGCTGATGTTCAATCTCGCCCGCGCGTTTATTTTGGGCAACCCCGATGCAGCCGCATTGATCAGTCCATCGTGGACAGGCGTGGCCGAACCGATGTGGTCGCCGGTACAGATCCGCCACCGGTCGGCCTATTACGACGCGTTCTTTGCCGAAGCACTGATGGATTACCTCGACAGCGGCCTCTCCCCGATCCAGGACCAGACGCCGGTGCACCACGCGATCCGGCAGATGATCCATTTTTGCCTGGAGACCAGCCGGGAACGGGTGCGCGCACCCGAGAGCGGCCGGCCATTTGACGTCATCACTGCGCTGGCTCCACCGCCGCACTCGCGGCTCAGCCAATTTTTCTGGCAGCTTAAGCACGATCTCGGCTTTGGACTCTATGTGCCGGATTGCGACACCACGGCCTGCGCCTTCTCGGCCGCCACCAAGTTCAACGTGACCCATCCCCTGCTCGACCAGCCGCTTCCCGATTTCTATGCCGAGTACCAGGTCGCACATGAGAACCGGCGCAACCCGCCGACCGTCACCATCAACGACCACCTCGACCTGAGTGGCGGCGTGGTGACCTGGATCGAGAACCTCGCCGGCGATCGCCCCTGCGGCAACGATTTGGACCCCACCCTCAACCTCGACATTCTGGAGGTCAGCTTCCTCAACTACGAACGCTGGCGCATCGGCCAGGATCCGCGCAGGCAGCGAACGTTGCGAGAGATTATTCGGTTTCAGAGCCGCCTGGTCGACACCGGCACCTTCGCCGATCCTCGCTCCCACATCTATTATCTGCCGGAACTCTATTGCGCCTACTTCGGTCGCTGCTACGAAGCGTTCACGTCGCTGCCGTCGGCGACGCGCGCCGCCCTCGATCCGGACCGCGACTTTGAGCGCATCCGACACCACATCCTCGCGTATGTCCGCGACGAGCTCCTTGCGCGCGACACCAACGTCTTCGACGCCGCGCTGGGCCTCCTGGCTCTTGCCAAACTGAACGCTGAACCGGCAGCCTTTACGCCCGCACTCGCGTGCATCGAGGCCGCTTTCGGTGAAGGTCGCCGCCCATTGGCCTTTCCGCCGACCCCCCTGACCTCTGCGCCGTTCAAAGCCTATGAATGGAATAAGATGAAAACGCCAACGCGCATCCTGATCGGCGGACCTGAAGTCACCTCCGCTTTCGTCCTCTCCGCACTCGTCCACGCCCGCAAACGCATGCTCCGCTAAACCCGCACGCGACAGACACCAAGCCGCAACAACCGACTGCAACCTTACGCAGTGATTCGTGTGGGTCTGAACAAGCAGGACGCCGCCACGACCAACCAGAGGCCATTCACCTTTTCCTGTGGATTGACGAGCCCAGTGACAAAGACGAGCGCGACTGAGCCGAGAACGGCGAGGAATCCACAAAACACCAGCTTTAACGCCGACATGCGCGCATCCTAGCACAAAAGGAAGTGGCGGTAGCGACCCAGGCTGCCCTTCGTGTTCGCGGACGCGCGGCCTCTGAAGGCCCTCGTTCGACGCGCGCAGTTAAGGGCAACCTGGTCACCCCCGCTGAAAGAACGACAAGCTAGCTCGGAAGGACCATCATATTTTGCTCAACGGCCGCAGTCGGACCGACAAAGGTGCCCTTCCTAAAGGGACAACGAGCAAGCTTGGAGGGAGTATCTTTATTTCGTTGGACAAGCGGAACGAAGGATCAAGCAGACCTGCCTCCACAAAGAAGCTTTAACGCTGAAGTCCGCTCTGCGCTCTGGCACATCTGAATTTATGATTGAAACTGGGCGCCCCGCAATAGGTCTCGGCCCGACCTTCAACCATAGGCTCACTGATTTGACATGCGGTGAATGAAACCGCATTTATCTGCATCAGTAGGTATTCCAGTGCTGGTCATCAACCACGCGTTCGTAATGAGTGAAGTTATGACTACTGTCCATATCCGAAACAACATGAGGGGAGGGTCAACTTGGCACCTTCGAGTGGCCGAATAAAAGATTGACCAAGCCCTCGATTGCCAAATGGGTGTCGTTGAGGATTGATCACATTTTCATCAATTAAATTTTCCTTAAAAATCACCTCATTGAAATAAGCAATGATTCTCTTATGAAGAAGCTCCAAATGGTTCTTTCTTGCATCGACCGGCGCGAAATATCTGCCATGCACTAGTCTATGACGTAGCGCGTTTTTGGAATTTCCCTCTTCCCCCCAGAACTCTTTTTTCAACTCTGGGCCGAGAATCGTCACTAGCTTGTCATAGTCGATCTGGGGTCTGCCCGTGGTGACCTGTTTTTGGGCTAATGTTTCCACGGCGGACAGCATCAACACTAATTTCGGCGTATAGCCAGATGAGTTGGTCGCGTCATTCCAGTACCAAAAGAATTCATCCGGTATTTGAGAGTCAGCCAAGAGAAAATTAAATGCCTTCTGTTCTTGATCCATAAACATTAACCCCACGCCTTGTTGCTCCACGGTATACCGGAGAAAAGCTATCTCGGAGTCTTGACGCAGGATCAAGATTGGTTGAGTGAGATATTCAGCATAGCATTGGCTAACCAGAGATATTCTCGGAATAATCCTCGCCAGCTTGCTCCAAAATAATTGCCATGCATTGTTAAAGTCAGGAGCATTAATCTCTCCCGACGCAATCCAGTACTGATGGGTCCAATACCCATCGCTTGGGTCAACTCGCCAGGAGGTCAAAATCAAGCCATCAACAGTAAACTCAGGTGCGCCGTCAGTTCGGCTATCAACGACGTTCTCGGCGAGAGTATGAATTCGCTGCTCTAACTGGTAACGCATATCGATTACTCCTCATTTGAATGACTGGCCAAGTGAGCTCCGCCAGCGCACTGTACCGGTTCTGTAGAAAAACCATCAAGCGTGGGAGCGGAAACGCCCGTATTCTCAGAGCGGAGACAGACACTAGCTGTTCTGCTACCACGCTGCTACCAGACCAGGACATACCAGGCCAACCCATCACGAGGATGGCTCTTTGGATTCGTCAGTTTTTCATTGGGTTAGCTCGTCGCGGGTCATGTCAGGCAGTTCTGAGTCGAGCCTGTAAACCGCAGGTCAATGGCTAATCCTCACGAGCCTCTTCGGCCTTTACGCGGGCATCCTGATATGCCCGCGATGGCTGATTCGGATCGCCGGCGAGCAAACGCAAGAATTAATGGCAGATGACCAGTGATTTATAGCGAATGTTCGATGGCAAATGCCAGAAGACGAGAGGCACGTGATTGGCAAATGTACGGTGGAGTTTTGTGAGAAAACTTAGCTGGCGAGCTTGTGAAAGGAAATGCCGGTCATGTCGAGATCTTTGCCGGCGCGAAACAGCTTCTCGATGGCATCGCTGATTTTTAACGCTGTCATGCCAGGTACACTCCTCGCGCCGCAACGTCCGCAGAGCACGGCACTGACGTTTTCCACATCGGCATAAAATCCACCGTGCTCGAAGTGCAACGAAGTCCTGCCTCGGCGCATCGCCGTGCCACAATCGGGACAGGCCTTCCTGCCTATCTTTTTCGTTTTTTCCGAACTTGGCCTTTTGTCCATTGGTCCCGCTGGGGAATGTATGTGGTCACAATGTCCACGGATCGCCCCGCGCCGAAGTCTACCACGGCGTGCAAGGGAATCGCCTCTCCTTACGCATGCTCGAATCGCGTCGATCTCCATGGCGGCGCAGAATAGCGGAACCTAGGTGATGGGTCAAACGCCGTCCACGCGAGCACTGACTCGGATCGCCGGAGGGGATAAATGTTCCTTCCGAGCTCACTTACTTTTCCACTCTTGGAAGGGTACCCATGTGGGCTACGTGCGGCCGTCGAACGAGGTTCAGATGATCCCTCCAAGCTTGCTCGTTCTCTCTTCAGGGATGGGAGCTGAGTGATCTTCCACTGCGCGCGTCCAACGAGGGCCTTCTGAGGCCGCGCGTTGCGCGAGCACAGAAGATCATCAGCCTCCATCCCATCCCCTGTTCCGCGAGCAGGAGGACGGCCAGGCCACCCCCTCTCTTTCTTCCAAGCTCGATTGTTCTATCCTCTCAAGGGCAGTCGTGCTGCCGCTGCGGGCATCAGAGCCCTGTTGAGGTTCTTGCCATAGCGAAGCGCTGCGGCCCGTTCTTACGGGTGGTGCAGCCTGTTCGACGTTCCGTTCGACAACAAGTCGGAACGGAACTAGTTGCTGCGCCAAGCGGGGCTTCGCTATGGCAAGCAACAGGGCTCTGGCTTTAGCGGCGGCAGCACGACTGTCCTCTCCCCCTTCTATTGGGGAATTCCCCTCAGCCCCTGGCCGTCGTAGACTCTGTTCTACGATGGAACAGGCCAAACACTACCATCGCAGCCTCTACCGCGTGCCAATCACCTGTTCTGCGATGTACTGTATGCTGTCGACGCTGGTTGGCGAGGGAACAATCACCAATCTTTCGCCATTGGGATGCACGATCAAGACTGATCAGCCCCTGCCGGCAAACAAAGACATCTCATTGCGCCTGCTGCTCCCCGACCAGCAGGAGTCACTGCCGATTGACGTCGCCCACATACAGTGGACAGATGGGAGCCAGGCCGGAATCGAATTCCTCCAGGTGGATACTGCCGTAAATCTCCGGCTGCACGACTTTATATGGGAACGGACGGTTCAACGTTTCCACGCGATCCAAGAAGACCGCATGGCATCATAGACTTGCCTCGCTCAATGCCGGGGAAGTGAAAGAGTCAGGAGTCCTTTCCTGAGTCGAGCGTGCGATCATCCTCAAGAGCCACAGACCGCCCACCGACGAGAAGTAAACACAGCAGCCCGATTCCAATCCAGACCAACTCACGGAACCGGCGCAGCAGCGCGAAGGTGATGCCCGTGACATCGGAGTAGCCAAAGGCGCTCAGTAAGAGCACGTTCCCGCCGTCTTGGGTGCCAAGGCTGCCGGGGATGAAGAACGTGCCGCCTTTGATGAAGACGGAGAGGGCACCGATGGAGATGGCGGAGAGGGCCATGGCTGGGCCACCGAGATAATAGATGATGACGTAGACTTCCAATGCCTCCGCCATCCACCCAAGGAAGAACAGCCCGGTAGAGGAATAAAAGGCCGGTCGGTTGTGACGGTAGAACTCCAGAATCGTTCGATCCAATGACCGTAACTGTTCCTCGCGCGCTTCAAGATAGGCGATCTTCAGCCCGATCTTCCGCAGAAATCCCAAGAGCCACGTAAAGAGTCCTTGCCGCTGCACGAACACGAAGGCCGCAGTCCCGAAGGCCAGCAGCCCCACACCCAAGAGCGCCGCGGCCACGGTCTGACCGGATGAATCGCTCCCGCCTAACAGCCACACACCCAATGCGATGCCGATCAAAATGAACAGTACCTCGGCAATCGTCATGGTCGTTTTCGCGATGATGACTGAGGCGAGACCCTCCACCATCGGCACATGGTGTTTCTTGAGCAAATAGGCCTTGAGCGGCTCACCTCCAACGTAGGCGGTCGGCGTGGTCATGTTGACCACTTCACCGGCAGTCCGGATCGCGAGCACACGCCAGAACGGAATCGCCTTCGCCGACGGGCCAAGCGTGACTTTCCATCCGTAGGCTTCGACGACATACATGATCAGGGAGGGGATCAACAGGACGAGGAGCGCGACCGGCCCGAGTTGCGCCGCCGCCTCGTAAATGCTCCCGAGACCGATATGCCATACGATGAGAACGAGGGTGAGGAGACCGACGACGAGTAGGAAAAGTTTTAGCACGCTAGGCTAGGAATCCACGGTGAGAACAACCAGGCAGGCATGGGGGAACATATCTTTATTTCCACTCCTTCGGCAAGGGAGCGCTTTATTGGCTTACACGTCTGGAACAAGAGGCGTACAGGCTGCAGGATGCTCAAAAAGGCCGTCCAGCAAGGTCGCAGCGAGCGAAGAGGCGAGGCGTACGCTTCGGTACGTTGAGCCTCTGAGCGATGCGAGAACGATGCTGGCGGACTTTTTCAGCATCCTGCTACGCACGGGTGGTGGCAGACGGTCTGATGACCCACAACATCAGAAGCGAGAACACCATGGATCCGATTGCCGCCATCCAGAGGAACCAGTCGAGCTTGCCGATCACAGCAAAAACCAGAACGATAACGGAGAAATCTCGGCTTGCAACATTCTTGAGCATAAAGTCCGACCAAGCAGCCTGCGCCGGAGTTTTCCATCCACTCGCAGACTTAATCTTTTGTGCGCGGGTGACGAGCCAGAACGAGAGCCCATTCCCCAGAACCGCTGCCGAGCCCAGGGCCAGAGGCACCCATGCATCGTCGTCCCCGGCCATACTCAGATAGGAGCCCACCGCAATGCCGGCAAAGATCGCCATATGCACCACATTGTCCATCGCGATATCGAGCCAAGCCCCGAACGGCGATTCGGTGAACGTGAGCCTCGCCACTTCACCATCGCAACAATCGATGACTGCCGCCAGTTGAAACAACAACGCGGCCACGATGCCGGCGCTGTAGGTCCCGACGCCGAAACCGACGGCCGCAGCCAATCCAATCAGCGCCGCCAGAATCGTAATGACATTCGGCGACAAACCTACGGCGAGAAAGATGCGCGTGAACCAGCGGGAGATCTTTCGATTGAAGAACCGATCGACGAAGCCTTCGAACTCGCCCTTGAGTGAATTGAAGAGCTTCACCTCAGCTGCCCGTACATCGGCGGCATTGCGCACGTCCTGATACCAATGGGACCGGTTCGTCTCCATGGACAGCACCCGTACATGCCCGTCCACCGCGGCCCGTTCAAGCCATCGACGAATCGGCATCGTGCCGGTTTCCACGTCGCCTTGCCCGCCTGCAGCGCTTATGAGATTGGCCGGAAGCACGACCAGGTCTGCCGCCACCAGCGCCGCGTCGTCCTGTCTCGATGTCATCGAGCGGAGCCGTCCAGCCTGCACCTTCACACGTAAACTCCGTCGGCGTGGCTGCCGGTCTCGCTCGCTAGCGGCCCGAGCCACGATGATCGCCTGCCCCTCCTGCACCTCGTGCCGCAGGCTCTCGATCAAGGAACTCGCGAACACCCCCTGCACACCGGACAAGAGACAGAAGCCGCGAACTTCAGCTGCCAGCGATTCCCAGGTGCGGGGATCGTCCAGAGGAAACTCGCGAATCGGCATCCAGCGCACGGGAATGGTCAGGCGGGGACCTTTACCCAACGCCTGTTTCAGCTGATCCTCCTCCGGTCCGACCAACACCATGAGCTGTCGAATGCCGGCTCGCTGCAGCGTCAACACCGTCCGCTGAAACAGGCCGATTCCCACCACGCTGGTAAGCGGACCCACCTCATCGGCATACAGTCCGGTCGCCTCGCCGAACAAGCTCACTGACGGCAAGAGAATCGCCGTGCTCAATCCCTGAAGGCCCGTCTGTCTCTGAACTATACTCTCACTCATAATGGCTGATCATCCCGACGCCCTAAGAACCAATAGCCCTTTTACCCCGTTACCCCCGCTTTTAGAGTTTCGGCAACACATCCCGTTCCGCTTTCGTCACATCTTCCATGAAATCGATTTCGGTCCAGGGAAGTCCACCGATCTTTTCATGCCCGACTTTGACGTCGCGGAAAAATCCCACAAGCGCATCTTCGTATTCCATCTGCCAGGCCTCACGATCCACATGGGTCTTGAGCGACGCAATCACATGTGGCGCATCGGCATGCCGGACCTTGAGGAACCCCACGCCTTCTCCGGCATAATCGTAGTGTAACGGCATCATTTTCGTCAGCGCAATCACGCGCCCGCCTTCGACCACGACCATGCACTCTTCCCCTGTCTGCTTGACGGTGTCGTCCATGA
The DNA here is from genome assembly GCA_964530675.1 of uncultured Nitrospira sp. Lineage (GTDB taxonomy): Bacteria > Nitrospirota > Nitrospiria > Nitrospirales > Nitrospiraceae > Palsa-1315. The sequence goes on from CAZGYZ010000002.1 coordinate 36,945, forward strand.
GCAGCGCGTTCTCATAGGGAGATTGTACCAAACGGCGCAAGATCTCTTGATGAAAGAGCACGTCTGCATCCATGACGATCGCGTCGTCATCCAATGCCGTGCGCGCGATCCAGAGCGAGGAAATGCTGCCGCAATGGAACTGCTCATTCACAAGGAAATTCACGCGCATGCCACAAGAATCCGCTGCCACAGCCGCGCGAATCATCTCCTGCTTGTAGCCCACAACCATATCGGCACAATGAATACCGACGCTCCGAAGCGATGTGAGGTAGCGATGCAAGAGGGTCTGCCCGCCGATCTCGATGAGGCACTTCGGACGATGTTGCGTGACCTGCCACAGGCGCTTCCCGACTCCGGCTGCGAGGATGACGGCTTTCATACTGTGCCGCAAATCCGTTCAAATGCGTCGAGGAATCCGGCCAACTGCGCCTCCGTGAGGGCGCCCATGTTCGCGACGCGGAAAATTTGGCTCTGGAGTTGGCCTTGGCCCGCATAGATCACGTAGCCTTGTTCCTTTAGGCGATCGTGCAATGACTGATAGGTCACACCCTCGGGAAGGTAGTAGGCGGTGATCGTGTTGGACAGTTTGTCGTGGGGCAGGAGCGGCTTCACGCCGAGTTTCGCCATACGGTCCCTGATTAAGGTCGCAACTTTCTTATACCGCTGAATCCGCTTGGCAACCCCTTCCTCCATGAGTTCGTTCAACGCTTCGTCGAATGCGTAATAGACCTGCACCGCCGGCGTGAACGGAATCGTCCCAAGGCCTTGGTCATCCACATATTGAGTGATGTGAAGATAGATCGACCGCCTGGGATAGCCACGCATCCGCTCCAGAAATCCCTTGCGGACGAGCACGAAGGACACACCGGGGAATCCCTGAATGCACTTTCCCGCTGTACCTGCCACCATATAGATATGCGACCCAGCGATATCCAACGGCTCGCCTGCTAAGGCGCTGACCGCGTCGAGAATGAACACCCGGTTCTGGCTGTCCACGACATCCGCGATCTCCTTGACCGGATTGATGAGCCCGGTGGTCGTTTCGTGATGGACCATGGCGACCGCATGCGCTTCCGGATGTTGCCGCAGCGCAAGCCGCAACCGTTCAGGATCCGGCCTTGTCGTCCAATCGTATTTAAGCTCGGACACGCCCAGACGATAGAGGCCGACCATCTGGGAAATACGTTCGCCATATACGCCGTTATTGAGCACCAGCATCCGTTTGCCGGGTGGGAGCGACGACATCACGGCGGACTCGACTGCCGCAGTACCAGATCCGGTCAACACCACGGCGGCATAATCTGATTCCGCTCCCGGCACAAAGAGCTTCAGCAACTTCGCCTGAATCCCGTGCAGGAGTTCGGTAAATTCCGACTCCCGATGGCAGACATCGGGGCGCACCAGCGCTTGCCGCACCCGCTCCGATACATTCACCGGTCCTGGATTCAATAAGATCATTTCGTTTTCTTTCTTCCCCTCACCCCTTACGCCTTACCCCTCACGAACTACTTGATTGCCTGCATGAACCGTTTCGTAATATCCGGCGGATCGAGCATCACGCGCCCGGCATCTTCCACCATCTCGTTGACTTTCACCAGCAACATGCTCGGTCCGTCTTTCTTCAGCATGTCTTTGAACTCGTAGACGAGGTCTTCACGTTCCCGTACTCGTTCGACGTTTACATACCCGGCCGCCTTCGCCACCTTCTCAAGTGGGACCAGATTGGAAATCGTCGGCTGATTGCCGGTCGTGCCATAGACTTCGTTGTCGAACACCACATGAATGAAGTTCTTCGGCTTCAGTGCCCCCACTGTCGCAAGCGTTCCCATGCCCATGAGGACATTCCCGTCGCCGTCGAACACGATCACTTGTTTATTCGGCTTCGACAACGCCACGCCCAACGCAATCGCCGCCGCCGACCCCATCGAACCGATCATATAGAAATGAGTCGGCCGGTCGGCGATCTTTTGCGCCTCACGAGACGGAAATCCATTACAAATGATGACGGGCTGGTCGGTAAGCAATTCCAACAAGGCCGCCATGGCCATAGCCCGACTCTGCATGGTGCCCTGCTCCGGCCTCATGATCTTGCTTCAACTCCTCTCGCCTTACCCCTCACGCACACTCGTCCTCATGGATGCAATCCCTTCACGACGCCCTTTGTAATATTCAACGCCACAGGAATCCGTTTTTTCATAAACGTCTCGGCCACCCACTTCAGATCGTCGATAGCCGTTTTTTCCGTCAGCGTGCGATGCGGGATCTTCATTGTATCGAGAAACTGCGGCATGACTTCGCCCATCACCAGATGCTCCGGCGCATCTTTGCCGCCTTGGCCCCGCCAGGACACGATCAGGATGCAGGGTTGCTGATAAATATAGTTGAGGGAAATGAGCGTGTTCAGCGATGTCCCAAGCCCGGAGTTCTGCATCAACACGGCGGGAATCTTGCCGGCCATATAGGCCCCAGCTGCCATGGCTACGGCTTCGTCTTCACGTACTGCCGGGGTATAGAGACGCCGCTCCATCAACTCCGCAATAATGCCTCCCAGGATCGAGTCCGGAACCCCCGTAAAGAAATCTACCCCGATATCTTGCAGGGCTTGGACGAACGTATCGCTCTCAATCATCCGGTCAGTTCCTCGCCACTCCGCACATGGAAAAGCGCGCGCATTATAAGCTATGCCTCACGCGATTCTCAACAAAACTGAGAGGGTTGCACCCTAATAATCGGCCATGATAGCGTTCTGGCATGATCGGGCAACAGAAGAATCACGCGGGCCGATACCTTCTCCTATTGTGCCTCCTGCTCTGCACGGGCCGCCCTTTTCTCGCCCATGCGGTGCCAATGACGAATGACCCGAACGGGTTCCAGAGCCTGGCCTGGGGCATTGCCTTGGCCACGCGGCCGGACTTGGAAGTGGCCAGAGCAGGCCCGCATGTGAATGAATACCGATTGAGAGAAGGCCCGCCAGCGTATGCCGGAATCCCGGTCGAGAGCCTCCTGCTCTTATCGGTCGGCGAGCAGTTCGCCCGCGTGACCATTCACTATCAAGGCGAGGGTCGGCACAAACAGATCCTCACCTACCTGGAACGTCAGTACGGTTCCCTTGAGCGCGTTCCAGGACAGATGATGCGGGGCCTCAATCAGCAATATACGTGGCGCGGGACCGATACCGAAATCAACGTGACGTACCATGCGAACACGGAAAGGGGATTTATCTTCATCGACAGTCGCACCCTGGCCCCTCTATTCAACGACCATATCAGCGATTCGGCGGAATAACATGCCTCACCGCCCCCGCACAACCCATTGGATCCGCTACATTTCCCCCATCGTCCTTTTCTTCTCGCTTATTCTGCAGAGCGTCCCGGCATCAGCCGTGCCGATGCAGAATGACCCAAATGGGTTCGAGGGAATCCCCTGGGGCGCAATATTTTCGGAAACTGACAGCTTCATGAAAGTCGAGGACGCCGGTCGGTTACAAACCTATGAGCTGAAGGCCGGGACTCCTTCTCTTGGTCCAGTGAAGGTCGACTCCATGCGATTCGTCACCGCCGAAGGCAAGTTCGCGCGTGTTACTGTCCGCTACCAAGGCAAGGCGACCCACGACCAGATTCTGGCCTATCTTCAATCCCTCTACGGCCCACTCGACCGTACACCGGGTCAGATCGCCAGCGGCCTCGTCAAATTCTTTAGCTGGACTGGGTTCGAAACCGATGTGAAACTCCGATACGAGATCGGAACCGATCGCGGCATCATCTTCTTCGAGAGCCAGCAGCTCCGCCGAGAAATGACCGACAGCAGCACAGACACAGTAAACTAATAGTCGTCACCTCGCCTCCCGCCTGGCCTTCCCGATACATTTAGTGGGGTATGGAATACGTCTGCCAGCCTGTCTCGTTTGTTTGGTTCAACCGAATAGACCAGATGAACCAGACCAACCCTCACCTGTCTCCTAGCCCGCATTATTCATGACAGTTCGTCGCGAAATCGCGGAGTCGCGTTGCGAGACGGGCACGCGGAGCCGTTTGGCCCCGAGGCGTACTTGAACAGTACGTCGAGGGGACAAGCGGCGAGCCTGCCCGCCAAAGGCTCGTCGTAGCAGCGAATCCTCGATTGCAGCAGAAGTGCTCATGAGTAATGCGGGCTAGGGCTATTCGGCTAGAAAACCCAAGCCAACTGTCGCCCACAGC
>CAZGYZ010000003.1:0-38076 GCA_964530675.1 uncultured Nitrospira sp.
ATGACGGCCATCGCTCCCTCATTCGAGCCGCACGATTACAATGCGATGCGCTCGTTGTGAGTATCTTCGTGAATCCAACGCAGTTTGCGCCGACCGAAGACCTGACGAAGTACCCGCGGCCCATCGCGAAGGATCGCGCACTCTGCCGGAAGGAAGGGGTGGATGTCTGTTTTGAACCGACAGCCCAGGCCATGTATCCTGAGGGTTTCCAGACGACCGTGACGGTGCCGACGCTCGCGCGCCGATGGGAGGGAGCGGCCCGGCCTCATCACTTTGCGGGCGTCGCCACGGTGGTGACGAAACTCTTCGGCATGGTACAGCCACACCTTGCCCTGTTCGGCCAGAAAGATTACCAGCAGGCAACGTTGGTTCGGCAACTTGTGAACGATCTCAATCTCGGCGTGGTGATTCTGGTACGCCCAACCGTCAGAGAGCGGGAAGGGCTGGCGATGAGTTCGCGCAACGTCTATCTCAGCCCAGACGAACGTCAGATTGCTCCCTTGCTTTTTCAAGCGCTCCAAGCCGGCAGGCAGATGATCGTAGGCGGAAAGAGCGACGTGGCTGCGATCGAGCGGATCATGCGGCAGACTATCGAACGGGAACCCACCATTCATGTCGAGTACCTGGCGGTCTGCGATCCAGACAGTCTGGAGCCTCTGCCCGTCGTTTCAGATCGCGCAGTACTCTTAGGTGCAATCCGAATCGGATCGGTCCGCTTGATCGACAATTTGCTGGTGAAAATGCCTGGCAGAAAGGTAGCGACTCAGGTGTTCAGGCTGAAGGCTGAAGACTGCACATGATCTCGCAAAGCACGAACCAATCCCTTCAACATATTTTCGATTTCTACGACCTTGGGTTCAAGCAGAGACGAATCCTCGTTGGGCAAGAAACCCATCCCCTAAAATCCTTCAGCCTATCTACCCGAGTGGGTACGTGGAAAGAGTCCCCCTAACAGGCTGCGGAAAAACTCGGTTTATTCATAAACCACCACTGGAATCTTCCACATGGCGCTGATTTCAAAATACCCGCAGGATGCTCAAAAAGGCCGTCCAGCAAGGCCGCAGCGAGCGAAGAGGCGAGGCGTACGCTTCGGTACGTTGAGCCTCTGAGCGACGCGAGAACGCCGCTGGCGGACTTTTTCAGCATCCTGCTAAGCGTTGACCGGGAGATCAAGGCCCTGACCGACTAAGAGCCCGAGGATGACCTGAGCCAGACGACGGTGATGCTCCAGTTGAACATCTAGAAAGCGGATGCCGATCGATGACGGGCGAACGGAACAGACCATGGCCTTGTGAATACGGATCGTTTCATCTTCCACAGTCGGCTTCAAGACCAATTCGATAAAGGCCCCCTTCTGAAGCCCGGTCGTCTGCAGGGTACAGCCATCCATTGAGATGTCGGTGATTCGATTGGTCACGGATGGCTGCTTACTGTCGAGGATCTGAGCCTCGATGGAGGCTGCCAGGCGTGTATACTGACGCCGATCGGACATCTGCCTGTTGGGGTGCGCACCGGAATAGAATAAACGAAAACGATTTGTGCATAGCTGGCATCGAAACGGAAACAGGTTGACGAGGCTCAACAAGCGCTCAATCCCGCCCTCACAATACGTCGCGCGGACGAATGAGCTCCCACAAGTTGGGCAATGCAATTTCTTCATGAGCCTGAACGGGCCTCGCGTTGGACAGGCCCCTGCTCCGCTAGAATCGGTTCAATGCGCGCCGGCGAATATGTGGCCGGCTTTACCCATTTTCCATCTTCACGCTTATAGCCACCGACCTTGCTCATGTTGGATCGATGTACTTCTCGAAAGACCGGATCCATATCGATGCCATAGGACACCGCCGTTCCGTAGACGACGTACATGAGATCGGCCATTTCCTTCGCCACGGCCGCCAAGTCACTCCCGGCCATAGCCTCTTTCAATTCGTCGAACTCCTCCTCGATTAGACGAACGCGCAGCTGTTTCGTTTCTTCATTCAAATCTGTAGGAGTTGCTTGTGCCAAGATGCTGAATTTACGATGAAATTCATCCACCATAGCCTGTTCATTCCTCATCTCGGCTCCTTACTTACGGCTCATAGGGCAACGCTTTGCGCGAGACCAGCTCTACTGGGTCCAACATGGGAATCTCTTTTTCCGACGAAACACCGAGCTCCTTGAAGCGACGGGCCGCCGGCAAGATTCTCGTTTCGAGCGACCCGACCGCCTTATTGTATGACAGGACACTCTTCCCGAGCGCCTGCCCAACGTCGTTCAAATGCTCTGTCAGGACGGCCATCCGCTCGTAGAGATCCTTCCCCAACCGCCCAGCTTCCTCGGCATGCTCAGTCAATCGCTCTTGCCGCCACCCGTAGGCGACCGCCCGTAAGAGCGCCATGAGCGTCGTGGGGGTGGCAAGGACCACACTTCGAAGGAATCCATCCTCTATGAGGCGTGGATCATGCTCCAGTGCTGCGCCAAGAAACTGTTCACCTGGCAAGAAGAGCACGACAAATTCCGGCGCCTGTGCGAATTGATTCCAGTAGGCTTTTAGACTCAACTCATCCATGCGCGACCGGACTTGGGCGGCATGACGGCGCATCCCTTCAAGACGCTGCTCCTCGGTCCCCGCTTCATGCGCGTCGAGGTAGCCTGCCAACACAGTCTTGGCATCCACGATGATCTGCCGCCCACCAGGCAACTGGACCACCATGTCGGGACGGAGCCGTCCACCATCGACCGTGATAGACTCCTGTTCGAAAAAATCGCAATGTGCCACCATGCCGGCCAACTCGGCCACGCGCTTGAGCGTGATCTCCCCCCATTGGCCTCGGATGGCCGGCGCGCGCAACGCCTTCACCAGGTTGCCGGTCTCCGACTGCAGACGCTGCTGCGATTCAGCCAAAAGCTTGAGATGCTGATCGAGACCTCCATAGGCCGCTTGCCTCGATTGCTCCAGTTGCCGGAGCTGGTCGTCGTATCGTTGCAGGGAGTCGTGGAGGGGTTTGACTAGACTATCGATCGCCTGTTGCCGCTGAGCGAGATCGCCCTTAGCCTCGGCTTGGAGCGTTTCGAATGAACTGCGTGCAAGGTTCAGAAAAGCTTCGTTGTTCTGCTTGAGGGCTTCGCCGGAGAGAGCTTGGAAGGTCTCGGCCAATTCCTGTCTGGCCTGGCCTAGCAGAGTCTTTTGTTCGTCGAGATGGAGCGCGGCCTCAGCCGCCTTGGTCTCCGCTACTGCACGGGCTTGGGAGGCCTCTGAAAGATCCTGCCTGGTTCGATCGAGATCGAGACGATCTTGCGACGCCTGGCGGCGCAATTCGTCCGCGAGCGATTCTGCCCGCTGCGCCCGTTCGCCGGCGATCAGCAGTTGCGCCTGCACGTTCGCGCGTACGCGAGCAGCAATCCAGAACCCGACGATCAGCGCGCCGAAGAGACATCCGACGAGAACCCCTGCACCAAAGACCGTACCATCAATCATGGGTGACCGCCCAGGTCATGCTGCCGACTACGATCCGGCAAAATTGTTGGGTGTTGCAATGAGACGAGCACTCGGTTGAAGAGTACGTAACCACCCGCGAAAGGTCAATACCGTAAATGGCTTTTGCCTCTGCAAAAATGCCTCATTGATGACATCACGGAGGAGTTCCGGCCTGCTCTTGAATAATGATTTCTCCTCGCTCCGCATCCAGGCTGATCCGATCTCCGTCCTTAAGTCTGGTGGTGATACCTGGTACATTCGCAACCGCCGGCAATCCGAACTCGCGAGCAATAATCGCCCCGTGCGACAGTGTCCCGCCCATCTCGGCGACCAATCCTGCTGCCACGCCAAACAACGGCGCCATGCCTGGGTCGATGACCGAGACCACGAGAATGTCGCCGCGGCAGACTCGGCTCCAATCCTCCATCGATCGGACAAAGCGGACCGGTCCCACGACCCGCCCTCCACTGATGGGAATACCGTGAAAAATCCCGCCAGAAACGACAACGGGAAATGCCTCCGTGCCTCGGACTACCTCGCGCCAATCCTGAATCGTGTCTGGAACGCTGATCATGGCGTTACGGTCTCGCTCAGCCCGGCGAGTCTGAATCATCCTTTGCCAATCGCTCGATCCTCCCGCTAACAAGTCGGCGCGCGCTTCGATCGTAAGATAGAACACATCCTCCTGCGATGAGAGTCGCCCCTGTTCAATCAACCACTCGCCCAAGCGAAGCAGGAGACTCCTTGTCGCTGCAGCGTAGTACATCAAATGATGCCGGTTCGCCTCCCGCAGGGCAAAGAACCGGCAGAGCCGTCGATACCACCAAGAAAAGATGGCCCATCGGTGGAATCGCCATCCAAACCTGGCGCGAATCTCAGCAAGCGCTTGCTCCCGTACCATTGTTTGACGTTGAAGAATGTCCGCCGGAGTGGTGCTGGTCGGAGACAGGGTCTGCGTTCGCAATACCGTCAGCAACAATTCCGGCCGATCTGCAAACCGAGGCGACATGGGATCCGACTCACCGATCCCTCGGTGGCCATAGTCGTCGAGATACCGGTTAAAGGCACGGAGCACGTCGGTTCCTTCGAGTTTGCGACGAGCCTCAACTGGATTCCACCCCTCTGCGGTGAACAGCGACGTCACTGACGGGTCACGCCGTACCATCTCGGCCATTTCCGCCAGGCGGACAATCTGCTGCGCGCTGATCACCGCCGCCTGACCCTGCAACGCTCCGTTCAGCAGAGCTCTCCAGTCTTTACCCAGCCAGCGGGGCAGCACGCCGCCTAGTGCCTGCAAACACTGCGCGACTCCTCCTGCGATGCCGAATGTCAGCTCACGTTCATCGAGCCATTTCGCGATGGCATCAAGACGCAGGGCGATCTCTTCGCCTGAGAGAGATCGAAGCCGATCGGCGCGCTGCTCTGCCGCCATCGCTTTCATCTCCGCAAACCAGGCCGGCCCATGGCGTACGGCCTTTCTCATTTCGGCGATCATCACGACAGCGGCACGGGCAAGTGCAAACCACCCGAGTGGATGAGTCTCCGGCGGCCTAGCAAGGATTTCTCCTCCCATCTGCTCCGCCAACAAGGAGGGGTTTCCCCGCAATTGCACGACAAGAGAATGAAACAACGTCATATTGATATAGGGGCGCCCATGAAACATACGGACGGATGAGATCCCATCGGGAATCAGGCAGCCCATACGCCGATAGGGGGCAAGTATGTAGCGTTCCATAAACTGTTCGAGAAACGACAGGCCGAGCGGACTCGGCAACTCCGGCAGCGTCTCTTTGAAGTTGGCGCGAGACCATTCGCAATCGTCATTGGTCAATCGTCTAGGTCTAGCTAGGTCGGAGATGGGCCGTGCTTGAAGCAGCCACAGGCCACGCTCATCGTAGAGCCATTCGAGATCCACTGGATGGCCGAATGATTTTTCAATCTGCTTGGCCGCACGGGCCAGGGCAAACAGTCGGTCGTCCGACAACGTGGCACGACCCACAGCCTCATCCTGCAGCGGCACTTCGCAAAGACCCTGGCCTGTCATCCTCAAGACCTGAGTTTGCCTGGCAATCGTCCGTTGGCTGACTCGGATGGGCTGACTGTTCTCGGCGATCTCAACCACGTACTGGTCCGGCGTCGCGCTCCCATCGACAAGGGCCACCCCAAGCCCCGCAACAGCATTGACCATCACCTGGGCCGCTCTGCCTGTAATAGGATGAACGGAATAGGCCACACCGGCGACGCTTGCCCCTAACAGCGGTTGGATCACGACTGCCATGGCAGGAGGCACTTCATTCAATCCCGATGTTGCATGGTAATTCAGAACCCGTTCATCCCAGACCGACAGCCACAGGTCCTTGACTGCCGACCCTATCTCCTCCAGCGAAACGCCGAGGCGCGTACGGTAGACTCCGGCAAAGCTGGCACGCGCTCCATCCTCATTCGTCGCTGACGACCTCACCGCCCAGAGCCCAGACAACGGCAGATCTAGCAAGCGGATCTGTTCAATGATCTGAGCCGTCAACTCATTGATCTCACAATCCCGAATGATGGTGTGGCTGCGGGAGAGTATCCGTTGGCGCTCAGCCCCGGAGGAATGCAGGGCTGCCTGCCACTCCTTCGTTGGAGAAAATCCAGGCGTCCTAAGCGCGTGCTCATAGGCCTCCGTCGTGATGCAGAGTCCGGCTGGAACGGGGAATCCTCCTGCGAGCAGACGTGCTAAGCCTAGGGCTTTCCCACCGACAAGAGATGGTTGCGTGCAGGCGGCCAAGGGAAGAAGGAGGGGGCGGTTCATGGAAGTGGATACTACCTAGAGGACAAGAAGGAGGTAAAGGTCATTCACGTTCGTGCCGGTAGGACCGGTCATGATGAGCTGATTGAGCCGCTTCAATGCGGGATAGGTGTTGTGGCGCTTCAGCGCGTCCTTCAGGTCCACCGAGAGGCGCTGTGCGCGCGCCACGGTACCGCCATCGATCACGGCGCCGGCCGCGTCAGTCGGACCGTCTGTACCATCGGTGCCGATCGCCGCCACCCACACCTTGGCCAGGCCGGCGATTTCCAATGCAGCAGCTGCAGCAAATTCTTGCGCCCTCCCGCCTGTTCCCTTTCCCGTGACAGTCACGGTGGTTTCCCCACCGGCCACCACACAACAGGGCCGCTTGAGCGGTTTGCCCGATCGCACAATGCGCCTCGCGAGGGCGCCAAACCGCTGCCCCTCGTCTCGCGCCTCTCCGGTTAAGGCCGACCTATTCACGAAGGTTCGCAGACCTGACTCGCTGGCTGCCTGTGCCACAGCCGTGACGGCCGCTTCGTTGTTCCCGACGATATGATGATGGACTCGACGAAACAGAGAGGAGCCAGGCTTCGGCGTCTCACTCGCGAACCCCTGACTCCCATGGTTGAGATGCTGACGCACGCGCTGAGGGACCGCCCGCCAAATACAATGGCATTTCAAAATCGCGACAGCCTCTTGATAGGTTGTCGGGTCCGGGACTGTCGGCCCTGAGGCAATGGCACTGAGGTCGTCACCCAACACATCCGACAGAATCAGAGTCACAACGGTGGCCTTGGTCAACTCAGCAAGACGTCCGCCCTTGATGCGTGAGAGATGTTTTCGAACGGTATTGATTTCACGGATACTCGCTCCGCATCGCAAGAGTTCCTGCGTGGTCCGTTGCTTGTCGGCTAGCGTAATCCCTGCGACAGGAGCAGGCAGTAAACTCGAAGCCCCACCGGACAAGAGTACGATCAAGAGGTCTCGCCGACCAAGTTCTTCCGCCATGGCACTGAGCCTGGCCGCCGCCTGCAGCCCGGACCGATCGGGAACCGGGTGACCAGCTTCCGCCACAACGATTCGTTTTGTCGGCACAACATGGCCATGTTTGACCACAACGAAGCCGCCGTGCAGTCGAGAGCCCAGCCGCTGTTCTACCGCCTGGGCCATCGAGGCCGTGGCCTTCCCTGCCCCGACCACGACGACATGTTCATAGCGACGCAGGTCGTACCGACGCCGGCCAATGACCAGTTCCTCGCCGCTCCTGGAGATGGCACGGCTGACTGCCGTACCGGCGTCTACCGCAGCTAGCCCTCGAACGATCAATTTTCTCAGAAGTGGCCGGATAGGAGAGGAAGGCAGGCTGAGGTCAAGGTTAAGGTTGAGCGAAGACCTGACTTTCCTCATCTCAACCTTGGCCTCAGCCTTCCGATAACACCTGCGATTGGCTAGGGGGTCTTATCCTGCTTGAAACAACGAGTCGGACAAGTCTGCCGAGGGACTTTCATTTGATAGGTCCCACGTGGGAGCACATCTTTCTTGAATTCAGGATTCAGCATCTTGAGTTCCAAGAAGTAGGTTCCATATTCTTCGGCAATCGAGGTGAGGGCTCGTTGGGAATCTTTCACGTTGACGGTGACCGTTTCAATTTCCATCGGCACATACAGGTCTTTCCTGCTCAGCCCTAAATACTTCTCAGGCTGCGAATAGATTTCCTTGGCGGCAATGATTCTCGGGACATAGCGCATGGTTTCCCGTGGCCCGTGCATCTTCCAATAGTCGGTAATATTTTGATCCTTCAAAAGCTTACGAACTCGTTCTTCACCGGCATTGTACGAGGCCATGGCCATGAACCAATCGTTTTCCTTGAAATCCTTGAGATAGCGCAAATACTTAACCGCCGCTTCCGTCGACATTTCCAGATTGCGGCGTTCGTCAAGGACCGCGTCGCTCTTGAGACGATAGCGCCGTCCGGTGGATGGGATAAACTGCCACGGCCCGGACGCCTTCGCCTTTGAATAGGCGGCGGCCACACACTTGCTCTCCACCAGCAACATATACTTGAGGTCGTCCGGTAACCCGGCCTCGGCCAACTGTTTTTCGGCAGGAGGGAAACAACGTCCGGTTCGTTTGGCGAGAATGATACTTTCGCCCTGGTCCTCTAAAAATTGATAGAACTCATACTCAATGCGTTCACGTACCTGCCAGTTATCGAGCGGAACTGGTTGGCCGGCAAAGGTCAACTTGTCAGGCAACTTAAACGAACTGAGGAAGTAGCGCTCTCCTTCTCGTTTTATTTCCGGAAGAATGACAAGGCGATCTTCTGGCTCGTTGGGGTCCTCAAGAGGATCGACTAAGATCACCTCTCGGTCTGGTTCTCCAGTGGCTCCAGATCGAGGCGTATTCTCTTTTGCCTCGGACTGTTCAGCTTGCGTCTGTGCCCCTGTCACAATCGGCAACATGAGCACCATCCACAACCCGTTGAGTGCCAATATTCTTCGAACCCATGTCGTCATGCCCATCCTGCCTCCTACATGCAGTGAACGATCCGTCGCCAAATTTGTATGCTAACAGTCTGATAAGGGACCGGCAAGCATGATCGACTTTCAGATTCATGCTAGACTGCGCGACTATGCGTGCGCTGGCCCTCCTCAATGATCGCATCACCCACTGCACCGCCTGCTCACGGCTCGTCACCTATCGGGAGACGATCGCCACAGAGAAGCGGAAGCAGTATGAGGACTGGACCTACTGGGGACGTCCAGTTCCCGGATTCGGGGATTCCCACGCCCGCCTCTACGTGCTCGGACTAGCGCCTGCTGCCCACGGTGCCAACCGAACCGGGCGGGTCTTTACAGGCGATCGCAGCGGAGACTGGCTCTATGACGCTTTACACCGATTTGGCTTCGCCAACCAACCGGGCTCTCACCACCGGGATGACGGGCTGAAGCTATCGGACTGTTACATCGGCGCCACGATCCGTTGCGCGCCGCCCGACAACAACCCGGCCCCTGAAGAATTCGAGGCTTGCCGCCCCTATCTGCGAGAAGAGCTCAGATTATTACGGAAGGTCCGTGTGGTTGTGGCGCTGGGCAAGATCGCCTTCGATCATTACTTGAAAGCCTGCCGTGATGAGGGGTTGCAACTTCCTTCACCGATTCCGAAATTTTCCCATGGAATTGTACAGGTTCTTCCGTGGAACACTACTCTGATCGGCTCATACCATCCAAGCCAACAAAACACCTTCACGGGTCTATTGACCAGACCGATGTTTCACCACATTTTCGCAACGGCTCGACAAAGGCTGGCCGAGCCGGATCACGTGAAGTAGGCTGAGGTCAAGGCTGAGCGAAGATCTGACTTCCCCCCACTCAGCCTTAGCCTAAGCCTTAACCTTTAATGCTGGCGGACTTTCCCAGCATACTACCAGCCTTACTTCTTGGCTTGAGCGTCCCAATCCGCCAGAAACTTCTTAAGTCCGCTATCCGTCAGCGGGTGTTTCACCATCTGCTGAAAAATCGAGAAGGGCATCGTACAGATATGTCCACCGGCGAGCGCAGCTTCGACGACGTGCTGAGGGTGACGCACGCTTGCCACCAACACCTGGGTCTTATAGTCATAATTGCGGTAGATGGTCAGGATCTGGCGGATCAGTTCCATTCCGTTTGAACTGATGTCGTCTAGCCGACCGATGAAGGGTGAGACGCACCATGCACCGGCTTTTGCTGCGAGGAGCGCCTGGGTTGGAGAAAAGCACAATGTGACGTTCACCTTGATGCCCTCGGCGGCCAATCTCTTGGTGGCCTTCAACCCTTCCGCAATCAACGGCACCTTCACAACGATGTTCTTATGGATCTTCGCAAGTCCCTTCCCTTCCTTCACCATGGCATCGGCTTCGAGGCTGACGACTTCTGCACTGATCGGCCCATCCACGATATTGCAAATTTCGACGAGCATTTCCTTAAAGCTGCGCCCTTCCTTGGCGACAAGCGACGGATTCGTGGTTACTCCGTCAAGAAGTCCGAGGCTGGCCGCTTCCTGGATTTCCTTGACGTTGGCTGTATCAAGAAAGAATTTCATGGCATTGTCCTTTCATGTCGAGATGAGAAATCATTGTGGTCAGTTCATTATCGGTTATTCTATGAAGAACTCAACCTGGCTACAATCCTCTACCAAATATACGCCAATTTGACAGGCCCAAGACTGCCGGTTAGAATCCAGCTATTCACCATGGCTCGCTTCTACGCTGCTTACATCTATATGACCGAGGAGAATGCATGATGCAACGATCGGCCTGGGTGCTCCTGTTCAGTCTGATCCTGACCGGTTGCGGCGGTGGTAATCCCTATCTTGAACAGTCACTCAAACCGGCTGAGCTTCAAGGCAAGGACAAGGCCTGGTTTGAGAAAAACTGGGGAGCACCGAGCGGCAAGGCCGCGAGATTTTTTGGCGGCGAAACCTGGACCTACTATCGCATCGCCGGCGGCAAATCAGGCCCACCTCTCTTTAACTTCTCCCCTAATCAGTGCCAGATCACGCTCAAATTCGACAAAGAAGAAAAGCTGTCCGACTCCAGTTACTCAGGCTGTTAACCGGCAAGTTTTTCCTGAAATTTGTGCGCGCAGGATCGGCTGCAGAAATAATACGTCTGCCCCCCAATATCTTCCGTTATTGCCGCTTCCCGTGGAACAAACACCAAGCAAACAGGATCCTGAACCATGTGATCCTTACCGGGGAGTAGACCATCCGGCTCACTCGGGCCTTTGAGCGCTCGAATGGCACGCCGGAAGAGAAAATACAGCACCACAACTAACCCGAGAATGAGGATAATTCTATACATAGTGGGGTGTCCTTACTGATGCCACAATCCTATGGGACAGCAAGACCACTGTCAAGGGTTCCCTCTTCTATCTTGGCTGATATACAACGAATTTTCGTTCCCACCTTCTGTTCAAACGGCCTAGCTGTGTATGGGCGGAAGGGCCTACCTTCCAAGAGAAATCAGTACTTCAGGTGGGTATGCTTCCGCATTCTATCATGGTAGATTGCACCATGACGATTTGCGATAAATGCCGCGGTGCGATGTTACCGGAACGGGCAGTGGATCTGAACGCAGGACTTGCGATCACAGTGTTCGCGTGTTTGAATTGTGGTCGCCGGAAATCAGCGGATCAGGAACCTCGGCCTATTACCGCAAGACATTAAC
Source organism: uncultured Nitrospira sp. (assembly GCA_964530675.1). Taxonomy (GTDB): domain Bacteria; phylum Nitrospirota; class Nitrospiria; order Nitrospirales; family Nitrospiraceae; genus Palsa-1315. The sequence continues at coordinate 11,440 of CAZGYZ010000003.1, forward strand.
CGGCGCTATGACAGAACCGAAACCGCTCACGTACGACGAGCACAAGGCAGCTGAAGCCGCCTTCCGTGGCGATCCGCCCAATGCCGATTGGACGGACTCAGCCCAGGAAATTTATGCTCGTCTATCTGCAGCGATCGCCACACGAAGAGCCGCTGTGCTCACTCACTCAAGCGAGCGGGATCTTGAGACAATCGGTCGATAACCCATGATGCAGTCCCCCTCCTACGCCACACGATAGCTGCCCCCACATCTTCTCAACTTCTTGCTTGTTATGAATCTGATGACGCCTCAACAGAGGATCTGTCGCGACAGCAAGTAATTGCCGTTCAGATTTACGATGTGGGGAGCCAGAGCAGAGAAGAGAATCTATCGAAGACTCAGTACATCCATCATGTCGTACAGACCTGGCTGCTGCCTGATTACCCACCGAGCGGCACGTAGAGCGCCTCCCGCGAAGGTATCTCGGCTACTCGCTCGATGCGTCACTTCGATACGTTCACCCATTCCACCAAAGAGAATCGTGTGGTCGCCGACAATGTCGCCTGCACGAATTGTTTGAATCCCGATTTCACCTTTCTTCCGTTCCCCGATAAGACCTTTTCTGGCGTAGACGCCGACCTGATCCAGATCGCGGCTCACAGCATGCGCCAAGACTTCCGCAATCTTGAGCGCCGTCCCGCTCGGCGCATCCTTTTTCAGACGATGATGGGCTTCAATCACTTCAATGTCGTATTCGTCTCCTAACGTTTTCGCCATCTCACTAATGACCTTATAGATCAGATTGACGCCCACGCTCATGTTGGGAGACAAAACGCAAGGAACTTTACAGGCAAGTGATTTCAGCTCTTCAAGCTGAAGAACGGAAAATCCTGTCGTACCGATCACCATCGCTCTCTTGTGCTGCGCAACCGTGCGTAAATGATTCAGGGTCGCTTCAGGAGCGGAGAAATCGACGACTACTTCGCCCCTGTCGAGGAGTGAAGAGAGATCGTCGATAATCGGGAGGCCCGCACGGCCACAACCAGCCGTCTCTCCGGCGTCGTCACCCACAGCGTGATGGCCTTTCCCTTCAACCGCACCGGCCAACGTCAGGGTGGTCGAATCTTTGATGAGAGCGATCAGCCGACAACCCATGCGACCGGCTGCCCCTGCGACAATAACATTGATCATCCGAAACCTTACCCCTTACCCCTTACGCCTCACGTTAAATGAGGCCTGCATCCTTTAAGACCCGCGTAAGTTGATCCTTCGTCTCGGTCGCCATGGCACAAAGCGGTAGCCGCAGCTCCGGATCGATTTTGCCCATCATGCCCAGCGCAGTTTTCACCGGAATCGGGTTGGTCTCATAAAAGAGTGCGGTGAAGAGCGGCGATAATGCGAAATGAATCCGGCGCGCTTCGTCGATGCGTCCGCTCAAGAAAGCCTTGACCAATTGCGCCATCTCGGATGGGACAACGTTCGATGTCACGCTAATGACCCCTTTCCCTCCAACTGCCATCATGGGCAACGTCAGGGCGTCATCTCCGGCAAGAACGATCATCCGATCGCCACATGTATGCGCGATCTCAGAGGCCTGCTGGACTGACCCACTCCCCTCTTTGATCCCGACAATGTTCTGAAACCCGCAGAGCCTCGCCACCGTGGAAGGCAACATGTTCACGCCGGTCCGTCCGGGAATGTTGTAGAGAATTTGAGGAAGGTCCACGGACTCCGCGATCATTTTGTAATGGCGGTACAGTCCTTCTTGCGTCGGCTTGTTGTAATAGGGCGTAATGATCAGTGCCCCGTCAGCCCCTGCCTGCTTGGCATGCTTCGTGAGGGACACCGCTTCTTCTGTGCTGTTGGAGCCGGTCCCGGCAATCACTGGGACGCGCCGATTGACTACCTCGACGGTCAACTCGATCACGCGATGGTGTTCCTGATGCGAGAGGGTGGCGGATTCTCCGGTGGTGCCACAGGGCACAATTCCGTTCGTCCCGTTGGCAATTTGCCATTCTATAAGGTCGCCGAAGGCCCGCTCGTCAACCTTGCCATTCCTGAACGGGGTCACTATGGCGATCAATGCACCGGTAAACATGTTCACTCCTTCGCCGCGGAATCCATTCCTCAATTGAGGAATGCTGGAATCGTTTCGCCCTTTATCAAGTCCTCGTACGTCTCTCTGGTCTTGATGACGTGGATCTCCCCGTCTTTGATCAGGACTTCCGGCACACGAGGCCGTGAATTATAATTCGAGGCCATCACAAATCCATAGGCCCCTGCGCTCATCACCGCCAACATGTCCCCAGGATTGACCTCCGGCAGCGACCGGTCCTTCGCCAGAAAATCTCCGGACTCGCAGACTGGGCCGACCACATCCACGTGATGCTTGGGCCGCTGTAACACCGCCTCTGACAAGGGACGAATATCGTGATAGGCCCCGTAGAGGCTCGGCCGGATCAGGTCGTTCATTGCTGCATCGACGATGATGAACCGCTTTGCTTCGCCGTCCTTCCGATATAACACCTTCGTTACAAGAATACCTGCGTTGCCGACGATGACACGACCCGGCTCCATGATCAGAGTAACATTCAAATCCTTCAGCAGTGGCGACACGGCATCTGCAAGATCCTGCGGCAACGGCGGCGTTTCGTCCGAGTAGGTAATGCCAAGGCCTCCGCCGATATTGACATAGCGGATATTGATGCCCTGCGACTTCAAAGCTCCAACCAGCTTCACCACCTTTTTCACGGCCTCGACGAAGGGCGTGACTTCGGTCAACTGTGACCCGATATGCTTGTGGACCCCGACGACATCGATGTTGGCGAGCGAGGACGCCAGCGTGAACTCTTCGAGCGCCCGGTCGGCGGCAATCCCGAACTTGCTCTTTTTGAGACCGGTCGAAATGTAGGGGTGCGTTTTCGGATCGATGTCAGGATTGATGCGGAGGGCGACTCTCGCCTTGGTTCCGACGGAAGCCGCCACTTCATTAAGCGCCTGCAGCTCGGCCGAGGACTCGACGTTGAACATGAGAACGTCGGCCTTCAGGGCCTCGCGAATCTCTTCCGCGCTCTTGCCGACGCCAGCAAAAACGATCTTTGAGGGAAGAACGCCCGCCTTGAGCGCCCGAAAGAGTTCCCCCCCTGACACAATATCCACCCCGCTCCCCTCCTTGGCCATAAGGCGGAGGATCGCGATATTGGAATTGGCCTTCATGGCGAAGGCAATCACATGGGGGATACTCTTGAAGGCCCCGTCATAGGCCCGGTAATGACGAACGAGGGTCGTGTAGCTGTAGACGTAACACGGCGTGCCAACCTCCTTGGCGATCCGGCTGACCGGTACCTGCTCGCAATAGAGTTCGCCGTGTCGATACTCAAAATTATGCATCCTGCAAATCTTCGTTGAGATGCTCGATGCCCGCGAGCGGGAAACCCTGCAATGAGGCCTCGAACGCATCCTTGAACTTACGATAGCGGACCTTCACATTCGGAATCGCGACCTTCATGGCGTCTGAATCCAGCAACGCTTTGAGGGCGTCGGGCGTCGCCAGTTTGAGGTGTTCGAAGTTGACGATGATGTCCATACGCGCCTGATTGGCCGCTTCCTTGATTCGCTTAATCAATTCCAAGGCATTCAGGCGATCGAGCGTACCATCAAGGTCTACGAACAGCGCGGCGAACTTGTCGTGCCGCTTGGCCTTGATGTGGAATATCAACTGTTGCGCCGAGAGCGCGTTCGGATCTAGCGCCTGTTTCAGCGCATGCAACGCGCTTGGAATCAATTGCTCCTTGTCCAACACGGGGAGCTTCGCTTGGAGATTCTTCAACACCCCTGCGAGCGGCGACAGGGACGCTTTGGGACAGGTTCTCTTGACCAACTTCCGGAACTCTCGATTCATCTCCAATCTCGGAATGAACCGCTGGCTCGTGCCAGACAGCCGTTTCCAGATCGAAGGGATGGAATAGAATTCATGATTGGCCCAGTGGAAGCCATCTAGTAGTTGCTCGACCGTCATCCGGCTCGGCTGAAACACCACATGCTTGCCGTCGTACTTCGCCCAATCCTTATCGAAGATACGACCGGACTTTTCGAAGCGGTCGAACAACTGCGTTCCAGGAAGAGGTGTCAACACATTGAAGTATGCCAATTCCACTTGGTTTTTCGTCAAGAAATCGACGGCCCGTTCAAACACGGTCACATCATCGCTGTCGAATCCGAACACGATCCCGGGATTCACCATAATCCCGTAATCGTGGAACATCTTGATCTCCTTGGAGAACTTCAGAACCCGGTTAAAGGGTTTGTTCGTCTCATCCAGGGCATCTTCATCGAGCGATTCCATACCGACAAATACCGACACGCAGCCGCTCTCTGCCGCAAGCTTGACCATCTCCTCATCGTCGGCCAGGAACATCGTGGACTGGCAGCCCCATTTAAGCTTGAGCGGCTTCAGCGCGGTCCAGAGCTCACGGCAATAGGCACGGTTGCTGTTGTGCAAGTCATCGACAAACGCGACAATGCTGCCGTCCTCGATGCCGACTCGAATCTTAAGCGTAGTGAGAAAGGCGGTCCACATCGGCTCATCGCGCACCCGCTCGACCAACTCACTGCGGATCCACCGCTGAACATTTCGAAGCTCTGTGATCACTTCCTTCACCGGCCGGCGCCGCGTAGTTTTTCCGTTAAACGGAGACACACTGCAGAACTCGCAATCGAAATGACATCCTCTGGTCGTGAAACTACACTGCCTCGTCATGTAAGAGTCTGGGCTCAACAAATCGACGCGGGGGCTCTTGTAATTCTCCAGAGAGGGGAACGACGTCATCTTGTATATACGTTGCATCTTTCCCGCCTCATAGTCCGCGACCAATTGCGGCCAGAGATCTTCGGCTTCTCCACACACAATCGCATCCGCATGTTGAAGCGCTTCGTCGGGGCAGTAGGTGGGATGGACTCCTCCCATGACGATCGTCTTCCCTCGCTTACGAAACTCTGCTGCGATCTCGTAGGCCCGAGGGGCATAGCAGGTAAACATGGAGATGCCAACCATGTCGCAGGGAAAGTCGAAATCGATTTCGTGCACCGCTTCATCGAGCAGGCTGACTTCCCAATTCTCCGGCGTGTAGGCTGCAATCGTCGGCAAACTCAGCTTGGGAAACCAGACCGCGCGGCGCTCAGAAGCGGTCAGTCGATAGGGATTATTGAGCGGGTAGGGATCGACCAGCAACAGCCGCTTGCCCGGTGCATGCTTGATCGCTGTCGCCTGCCCAATGAGCTGACTCTGCCGCACTGGTTGAATGAGCTCCATGAACTGATCCTCCTAACCCTCTACCAGTCTATCTGGCTAAGGCTGTCATTAGGTTCGTTGAAAATGTTCTGAGTCGTTCCATGATTGTCGATTGTCTCACGCCGTGTTCTTCGTGGCAGTGCCGGCTCCGTATATTAGGCCCTCGATAGCCCCACGAACGTCCGGCCATCTCTGCGCAGAAGAACACAGCCCTGCGTCCATAGCCCTCTATCGGTTCTCATTGGTGGCGTCTTTCTTATCGCTAGTGTGGCGTATGTTACGGAGGGAGGCACGCTGCAACATTAAACAAGCTCCAGTATAGCTTTTTCAGGCTACAGAGGTCCAGCAGGTAGCGGGTTCAACATTACCTGGTTCCCACCGGTTGTAACGGAGGTAGATTGACATCCTGTCCCTGTAGCATTGGGTCCGGCTGTGGCTCGGCAAATTCGGCTGCCGCTGCTGCGCCACGCCGTTTCTCCTCAATCGCCTCTAACTCCTTTTGCCGTTCAATGGTCGAATTTACACCGACACTTTCAGGAGGAACCGGCGGCCCCACGGCTCCGCAAGCCGCCAACACTCCGATCATCACGCCCACCACAATGGACCTCGCGCTCGACATCCACGCCCTCACGAGAGTATCCGATCGAGTTCCTTGATCCGCCGCTCCACACTCGTTCTGGCAGTCCCACCTATCTGAGACTTCCGGTCGATCGCGGCAGTGACCGTCAACCGAGCAAGCAGACCCTTTTCAATTCGCTCAGAGAATGTCCGCAGCTCATTGAGCGAAAAGGCCGTGAATTCACGGCCTTGATCCAGTGAAGCCCGCACCAATCGGCCCGTGATCGCATGCGCTTCGCGAAAAGGCACTCCTCTGGTCACAAGATAATCCGCAACTTCCGTCGCTAACATTCCACCACCCTGAACCGCCCGCTTGAGGACGTCCCGGTTCACGGTGAGTCGGCGCATCAGTTCGGTCAAGACTTTTACTGAGGCGGTGACGGTATCGAGGGCGTCGAAGAGCGCCGGCTTGTCCTCTTGGAGGTCTCGATTATAACTCAAGGGCAGAGCCTTAAGGGTCGTCAACAGATTGACCAAATGACCATAGACCCGCCCCGTCTTGCCCCGCACCAATTCCGGCACATCGGGATTCTTCTTCTGCGGCATCATACTGCTGCCGGTGCAAAAGGTATCGGGAAGCCCAACAAATTGGAACTCTTGGGACGACCAGAGGATCAATTCCTCACTGAGCCGGGACAGGTGCATCATCGTAATCGACAGCGCCGAGGCTATCTCAATCACAAAATCCCGATCAGACACGGCATCGAGGCTGTTTTGTGTCACGGAGGGAAAGCCCAATAGCTCTGCGGTGAACCGGCGATCGACTGGGTAGTTGGTCCCTGCGAGCGCACCGGACCCCAATGGCATGACATTCACACGCACCAATGCATCGCGAAGTCGCCCCTTGTCCCGCTCGATCATTTCCACATAGGCCAAGAGATGATGAGCGAACAGCACCGGCTGGGCACGCTGTAAATGCGTATAGCCCGGCATGGCGACCGTTAGATTCGCCTTTCCCTTCGCCACCAGTACCCGCTGAAAATCTTTCAGATTGGCCACGAGCCGGCTGAGTTCATCACGCAAGTACAGCCGAATATCCAACGCAACCTGGTCGTTCCGGCTTCGGCCCGTGTGTAACTTTCCGCCGAGGGAGCCGATCAATTCTGTCAGCCGGCGCTCGATCGCCATATGAATGTCTTCATCTTGAGGGGTGAAGCGAAAACGGCCCCGATCAAATTCCCTCTTCACCGACTCCAGGCCCTGCACGATCGTCCTGGCTTCAGAGGCGGTCAACACGCGGGCCTTCCCCAACGTCTTGCAATGGGCGATACTGCCCTGGATATCATGGGCGTAAAGCCGACGATCGACCGCCACCGAAACAGTGAAAGATTCCACCAACCGGTTCGTCTTGTATTTGAACCGCCCACCCCAGGCCTTTCCGCCTTCTAACACGGCAGGGTTGCGGCCCGTTGCTCGTCCCATCAGGAGGAGCCCTTCTTTCTCTGAGCTCTGATTTTCAGCCGCAATGCGTTCAACCGAATAAAACCCTCGGCATCTTTCTGATTATAAACTTCGTCCTCTTCAAACGTGGCAATATCGAGACGATAGAGCGAATTCTTCGACTTGCGCCCGGCCAACGTGCAACTCCCCTTATAGAGTTTCACCCTCGCTGTACCGGTCACATCCTGCTGCGCCATATCGATCGAGGCCTGGATCATTTCTCGTTCCGGACTGAACCAATAGCCGTTGTAAATCAGATCGGCGAAGCGTGGGATCAAACTGTCCCTGAAATGCAGGACTTCGCGATCCATCGTCAACGACTCCAGTCCGCGATGCGCCACATGGAGGATCGTTCCGCCCGGCGTTTCATAGACCCCACGCGATTTCATTCCGACGTAGCGATTTTCCACCAGATCGACACGCCCGATCCCATGCGCCCCCCCCAGCTTATTGAGATGCGCCAACAACGTCGCCGGACTCATTTTTTTGCCGTCGACGGATACCGGATTACCAGCCTCGTAACTGATTTCGACTTCAAGCGGCTTGTTCGGCGCCTGCTCCGGCGACACCGTCATTTGGAAAATTTCATCCGGTGGCGATTCCCAGGGGTCCTCCAAGATGCCGCCTTCATAACTCACATGGAACAAATTCAGGTCCATGCTGTAGGGTTTGGCTTTCGTCGCTGTCACGGGGATGCCATGTCTATCGGCATACTCGATCAATTCACGCCGCGATTTCATCGTCCATTCACGCCATGGCGCGATGATCTTGAGATTCGGCGCCAGCGCCGTGTAGGTCAGCTCGAACCGCACCTGGTCGTTGCCCTTTCCGGTGGAACCATGTGACACCGCCTCGGCGCCTTCTTTGAGCGCAATCTCGGCCTGACGCCGCGCAATGAGGGGCCGCGCGATCGAGGTTCCGAGCAGATAACAGCCTTCGTATATGGCGTTACCGCGTAACATTGGGAAAACATAGTCCTTCACGAAGGTCTCGCGCAGGTCCTCGACGTAGACCTTTTTCACGCCAAGCTTTTGCGCCTTGACCTTGATCGCTTGCAGATCTTCGCCTTGCCCTAGATCGGCACAGAACGCGATAACCTCACAGCCGTAGGTTTCTTGTAACCATTTCAAGATTACGGAAGTATCAAGTCCGCCTGAATAGGCCAGCACGACTTTCTTCATGATACGACTCATCGCCTCGTTCGACTCCTCTTGCCTAATAAGTTGGTTAAGATGGCCTTCTGCATGTGCAACCGATTCTCCGCCTGGTCGATGATGACCGACTGCGGGCCATCCAGTACCTCGGCGCTGATTTCTTCACCTCGGTGGGCGGGCAAACAATGCATGACAATCGCATCGGGCTTGGCCCGATGCAACAGGCGGCTGTTTACTTGATACGGAGCCAACGCTTTTAGTCGTCGCGCATGCTCCCGCTCGCGTCCCATACTGATCCAGATATCGGTATAGATCACGTCAGCTTCCTTCGCCGCGACATGAGGATCGTGCCCTATTTCGATCACCGCACCGGTTGCTACAGCCTCGACCCTCGCCCTATCCACAACATGCTGCTCCGGCTGATACCCCACCGGACACCCAAGAGTGATGGTCATCCCCATCTTCGCCACCGCCTCGATCAGTGAATTTGCCACATTGTTGCCGTCGCCGATATAGGCGATCTTGATCCCCTTCAATCGCCCCTTTTTCTCACGAATAGTCAGGAGATCTGAAAGGGCCTGACAGGGATGGCTCAGGTCGGTCAACCCATTGATCACCGGCATCGTCGCTTCCCTCGCCCATTCCTCCACTATCGAATGGTCATAGGTGCGGATGACGATCGCGTCGAGATAGCGTGATAACACGCGCGCCGTATCGGCGACACTTTCTCCTCGCGAAAGCTGGATCTCGGCCATGGGCAGGACCAGCGCGTGGCCGCCCAACTGGTTCATCCCCGCTTCGAACGACACTCTCGTGCGCGTCGATGGTTTTTGGAACAACAGACCCAGTGTTTTGCCTGGAAGCAGTGGATGAAGAATCCCACGCCGCTGTTTGTCCTTCAATAGGGCCGCAGACTTCAGCAAACTCTCCACTTCCGCCTTGCTAATGGCCGCAACATCCAGAAAGTCTTTCTTACCTGCCTGCATTCCTGTCGTTCCTGTAGTCATCCGCCCGATGTCTATTCTGTGTAAGTACGCTCTACGCCGCCTGTTTGCTGAAAATTTGATCCAGCACATCGAGTAATCGATCGATTTCCAACTGGGTGATGATGAGGGGCGGCACGAACCGCAGCACACGTTCGCCTGCCCCATTGATGAGAATGCCACGGGCCAAACATTCGCTCACAACGGCTTTCCCCTCCATGTCGAGTTCAACCCCCTGCAGAAGTCCGAGGCCGCGCACCTCTCGCACCACCGGATGTCTCTTTTTACAGCCCGATAACCCCTTCGCAAAATACTCTCCCATCCGGCGCGCATGATCGAGTACGTGGCCTTCCAACAGGGCGTGACAAACGGCCAAGCCAGCCGCACAGGCAAGCGGATTACCACCGAATGTTGAAGCATGACTACCGGGCGAGAAAGCTTTCGCGACAGAATCCGTCGCAAGGCAGGCGCCGATAGGCACGCCACCTCCCAACCCTTTCGCCAAAGTCATAATGTCCGGCTGGACCCCCAACTGCTCGTAGGCAAACAGCGTCCCAGTTCGCCCCATTCCAGTCTGCACTTCGTCGAAAATCAAGAGCACGTCTTTCTGGGAGCACAGATCTCTTACCTGTTTCAAATATTTGCAATCCGCGACGTAGACACCCCCCTCGCCCTGAATCGGCTCGAGCATGATCGCCGCGGTCTTGTCAGTCACGGCCCGTTCCAACTCTTCAATGTTATTGAAGGTCACGTAGCTGAAACCCTGCAGAAGCGGCTCGTAACCCTTCTGAACTTTTTCTTGCCCCGTCGCCGTCAACGTTGCGATCGTCCGGCCATGGAAGGAGTTCTTCATCGTGACGATCTCAAACCGCCCGGTTCCATACTTATCATGGGAATAACGGCGGGCCAGCTTGATGGCAGCCTCATTCGCCTCTGCTCCACCATTGCAAAAGAACACTTTGTCGGCAAACGAGTGATCCACCAGCGCCTGCGCCAGCTTCACTTGCGGCTCGGTGTAGTAGAGATTGGAAGTATGGATCAGCTGTGCGGCTTGGCGCTGAATCGCCTGAACCAGATCCGGGTGGCCATGCCCAAGGACATTCACCGCAATCCCACCGACGAAATCAAGGTACTCGCGCCCCTCAAGATCGTATACCTTTGTCCCGCTCCCTCGAATGATCGAGAGCGGTTGACGCGTATACGTCTGCATCAAATATCGTGCGGCGTCCTGCTTCAGTTCTTCTGTCGTCATGACAGCGTATCTCTTTGTAAAGTAAGGGAAGGTAGCATAGGCCTGCTGATGGAAGCAACTTGCGGCTTCTTTAGCCAGGTGACACTTCATTATGATACTCTCTGCCGGATGAAACCCTGTGCACAGTGCCAGCAGCAGAATCAGGAAGACGCTAAATTCTGCCACCAGTGTGGAAACACGCTCGCCGTCGAACCGGAACCACCGATCGCCGCCCCAGTGATCCATTCTGAAATCCACCCCGATGAACATCCCTGGCGCCAATTCATCGGCCCCCACGCCGATCAATATCTGAAACATTTTAAAAAGTTTGGATTGGGAGAAAAGCCGAAGTTCGCCCTGACGTGGAATTGGCCAGCCTTTCTCTATATTTCCTTCCTCTGGTTCCTCTACCGAAAAATGTATATGTATGCAGCGGTCTACGCCCTCGGTCCGATGATCTCGACCTACTTGACCGGCGACATGACCGTGGGCCTCATCTGGAGCATCATGGCCGGAGCGACCGCGAATTATGTGTACTACTGGCACTGCCGCGAGCACATCGGCGAAATCAAAAAAAGCACATCGTCCGATCCGGCGAAACAGAACGAGGCATTGAAGGAAGCGGGAGGCGTTCAGTCCTACGTGATCTGGATCGGAGTCGCTCTGTACATACTGTTCGCGATCACCATGTTCAAAATGCTTCAGGACGGGCTACCGGACGGTGAACGTCCGCTAGAAAAGCCGGCGAAACCGACGGCGGCGAGCAGTGTATGAGCTAGAGACACTCTCGCTGGCCACCAGTAGATCTAGACCTGATTCCAAAACCTTGGTTGTACACTGATTCGCCCAGACCGAAAGTAGCCGCTTGACTTGGACACCTGTTCCAGTATGCTTTGGCCTGCAACCATACCCCTTCAGGCTTGAGAGGACCGCACAATGGCTCGATTGATCCTGCTTCGACATGGCGAATCACAATGGAATTTGGAGAATCGTTTCACGGGATGGGTAGATGTACCTCTGTCTCCGCGCGGCATTCAGGAGGCAACGCACGCGGGCGAGAAACTTCGCAGTTTCAAGTTCGACCGGGCCTTTACCTCCGTGTTGGCCCGCGCGAATGAGACGTTGCGACTCGTGCTAGAAGCCATTGGCCAAACTAGTATCCCGATCGAGAAGGACAAGGCCCTCAATGAACGGATGTACGGCGAATTGCAAGGATTAAACAAGGACGAAACTGCGAAAAAATACGGCGAGGCCCAGGTGAAGATCTGGCGACGAAGTTACGACGTGCGTCCGCCAGGAGGGGAAAGCCTGAAAGACACCGCAGAGCGTGTGTTGCCCTACTATGAACGTACCATCAAGCCCTATCTCCTGAAAGGGGACACAATCCTCGTCGCGGCGCACGGAAATAGTTTACGAGCCCTGATCATGGAGTTGGAACAGCTCTCCCAGGAGCAAGTGCTGGAGCTAAATATTCCGACTGGCGCGCCGCTGCTCTATGAGCTGGATCAAGCGGGGAAAGTTGTCAATCACCGCTACCTCTGATCGATCGCGGCCGGTCAAACAATTATCCAACGTCTTCCAGTAACTGCCCATAGGTGTCGACCGGCACAAAATCAATCAGAAGGGTCAAAAGATTATGTCGCTCTACTTCTTTGACCAATCGATTCTCCTCCACCAACGTGGCGGCTTCCGCACTCACCGCAAGCGGACTTGCTCCTTCTTCAACTAGGCGGGTATATCGACGGCGGCGTTCCTGCCATTCGTTGACGTAGGCAGTCCAGGAAGCTGAACCGACGGGAACGGTCGAACCCCATCCTGCTTCTATCGAAGCCAAGATGAGTTCCAATAGCGCGGGTTGATATTTCTGCGGGATATGCGCTTCGATGGCCGCGAAAATCCAAAACAGATTCAGCGAGAGCACTTCTTGGGTGATGGCTTGAGCCTGCTCCGTCGTCGCCTCGATCCCATATTCCTCCAGCTGCTGAACCGACACACCGATCGGCATGGCGGCGACCAGAGCAGCCGCTGCTTGCCTCGGCGTCATCGAATTGGCTGACATGCTTGGCCTCCTCCTTCGCCTTGGGTGGGAAAGCATACGCTACTGTCGCCTGTGCACTCAAACGACACTTGTCCAAGCCTGCCCTCTATGCTAAAGTCCGCCGTCATGATTCGACAGATTACCGCCACATGCTCACGATGGATCTGTGCTGCCATGCTGTTGGCGATCTTGGCCACGAGCACAATTCTAGGAACACCTCACGCCCAAGCAGACGAACCACGCTGGGGATTCGGAAGCGGGCTGGGACTCACATCCGGAACGGTCAATGGCACGGTATTCAACCTGGCATTCAGTGGTGACTACTACCTCGATCGAAACTTCTCCATCGGACCGATGATGCAGATCAGCCCAATGGGCGATCTCTTTCAGATCTCCTTCGCCGGGGTCGGCCGTTATTATTTTCGCCTCAATAACGGCATCAACCTGGTGCCCTTCACGGGGATCGGATTGATCCATGCAGACCTAGACCGCAGAACCGGCCCTGTGCCTGTCGACCGCAACGATACAAGCTGGTACATCCCTATTGGTGTCTCACTGGAGTACCAAGCCTCTCACAATCTCGCCTTGACTTCGACGTTGATCGTGAATCTCCACGACATCAATCTTTCTCCTTCGTTACGGGAGAACGACCAAACAAGCGTTGCCTTGCTGTTTGGTTTCCGCTTCGGCCCATAAATAAAGCAAGAAGAAAACCCCTCGCTTCGTTCGCGCCCTCCACTTTCTGCTCCGAAGTTCTCAGCGACCCACGGCAAATAGGCACAGGCCTCGGCAGAGCACTGCGAGGTTGCGGCGCTCTGACAGGCTGAGACCTGTGTCTGAGGATATTGGGTGAGGCAGAGGTACCAGTTACGCCGCTTTGGCCGGCCGCCAGCGGAGCCCGATATTCAGCAGTTCTTGCAACAGATCTTTGTAGGCATAGCCGTCTTTTTCTGCCGAATCAGAAAAATCTTCGTCGTGCGCAATTTGTGGGTTCGGATTAGCTTCCAGCACGTACACATTCCCCTCCGCGTCCATTCGTACGTCGATACGTGCATAGCCGCTCAGGCCGAGGGTGCGATAGACACGCTTTGCGAGATGTTGAATCTCCTCGGCTTTCCCTTCAGGAAGATTTCTGGCTTCACATGACCGAATCCCATATTTGTCTTGATACGTGCGACTCCACTTGACTCGTTCTGTCGCAATCCGGCGGGCGTCATCCGGAAGTTTATCCATAATCAACTCCCACACAGGCAAAACGTGGATATGCCCATTGCCCATCACTCCGACATAGAATTCACGCCCTTCGATATACCGCTCGATGAGGGCGCCAGTCCCCACGCTCGCATGGATGAATTCGACTCGCTCCTTGAGTTTGTCGTCATCCTGGACAATGGACGCCTGAGAGATCCCATGCGATGCCTCTTCGGTTACCGATTTCACAATTAAGGGAAATGACAGCCACTTGGGCCGCTTAACCATCCGCCCCTGCGGTACCACCATAAACTCCGGGAACGGAATACGATGGAACGAGAACAGCTTCTTGGAGAGGACTTTGTCGCGCGCCAGCATCAACCCACGTGGATTACAGCCGGTATAGGGCATGTGAAGCAGTTCAAGATACGACACGACATTCTGATCATACACCGCCACCCCATCGAACTCTTCGAGCAAATTGAATGCGATGTGCGGCTTCCAGTCTTCTATGGCCGATCGAAGTACACCGAGATCACTCTTGACCCCCAGCGGCTTGACGTCATGCCCGAGCTTGCGGAGTGTGGAGACGACATCGTATTCCGTCTTCCATTCGGCTCCTGACGCGTCCTGCCCGTTGAGAGGATCAGGCGGAACCAGATCTTCGTGCATCAAGACGAGAATTCGGAGCCGCTTCATACCGCCACCTTATGTCGCCCGCTGCGCAAGTAGTTCATCGTATGGACGGTCAGCAAGATGGTGAAATCTAATTTCGCCTGCTCTTCTGCGAGCGGCAGTCGCAGATGGAGTTGGCGGCAGCGCTGAATCATGTCCTCCAAGACCTGATCAATCGTGTACTGATATTCGCCGGTCCAGGCTGCGACTTTGCGGCGCACCTCTCTTCGAAAGCGGTTCAAGAAGGTGGCGGCGCTCAGTTTATCCGCGTGAGCAGGGGCATCGGAAAATAGTCGTTTCAAGTCCGGATCATACAATGATGGCCTTTCAACCCCATAATGCCTGCGCTTTCGCTCATAGTGCTCGCGCAAGGTCTTCTTCAGTTCGGATAGCGGATCGATCTCCTCACTCGTGACTACCTTGGGCGGAGTCGCTGCCAGCCCTTCCATCAACCCATCGACATACCGCAGCTTCTTGAGCACCGGCCATCCCTTGTAACGGTCAGCCCATGTCGAGTCCGGTGTCAGCCAGACTGCGAAGGTCTCCGCAAAATCTTCATCCGGATGGCTTTGCGCATACCACACATCGAGATGGCGTACAAAGCTCCGACTATACGGTCTGGGGCTGTAATACTTGGGGTAGGGATCGGACGAGCGCCCAAAGACCTGTTGCCGGCGGCGAAGACGGCGGAGGCGAAAAGCATTTTCGATAGCGTGGCCGGCCTCATGCCGTAAAATGCGCATGCACCATTCCGCAGTCCCCCCCTCGACCTCGAGCATCTGGTCCATTTCAAGTTTTGCGAGTCGTGGATGGGCCAGATAAAACGGAACGGCAATCCCCGGCACACCATCCGGGGTAAACCATTCGTTAGACAACCAAAAATGAGGGCGAAATATCAGCTGCCTGGCTTCAAGCTCGTCATAGAGTTGCCGGATCTGTTCTGACAGGAATACCCCGTCGAGGGTAATGCCAAGTTGGCTCATGGGGAGATTCAGAAGCTTCTCGTTGGACCACGAGACCCACTCTGGCTCGTGACCATGGTTGTCAGATGCTGTCACGTCCTGTACCGGTAATCGTTGCATCGATGCCATATTCTGCCCCGTCAACTTGCAAGAGGTGCTGTGGGAAATATAGCACGTGCCTCAACATTGCCCTGTTTAAAAAGACCTTTGCATTGATTGCTGCGTATTAGGTGGAAAAAAATGTCCGATCAAGTCCAAGAATGAACCGACAGAGGCAATAGATGCCGTAAACCGGTCTAACGGAGGCGAGAAAGAAGGGCTGGTGCCGTGGCCCAAATGGCATCGATCACCGAACGCACATAGGCGCGAGCCCGCTCAGAGTCAGTTTCCCAATCCGGTATCGCTTCATGCAAATCCAAAATCGGCTTGTCGAGGCCAAGACAGATCTGATTAAACAGGGGAACGGCGTGTCCATATTCTTCCCGGATGAACGCTTGGTGGTTTCGCCCCATCGCAATGACGAAGTCGGCGGCCTCGACCAGCTCCTCGGTAAGTTGCCGTTGGACATGACTAATCGGATCAGCTCCCTTTTCACGCAATCGAGCCAGAACCCATTCATGCATCGACTGAGCCCTGGCGTCGATCCCAGCCGAGCTGACGACATAGGACGTACCGACACTGAGTCTGGCCTTGAGCGCATACTCGGCCGTCACGCTGCGAAAAATATTCCCCGTGCACACGAATAGAACTGACTGGGGGTTGCCGCTGGGGCGGTTTTTATTATTTCCCAAGATGCCTCCGGTTGGAGATCGACAGCCGCGTGGCCGACCGCGTAGAATGCCGACCGATGTCACATTCAACAAGCCCCCCACGCCCATACCTCAAGCTGGACGTAGCCACGGAACAGCTGCAAACCAAGCTGCTTCGCCTTGTTGGGGAGACCATCAGCGAGTATGGCCTTATCAAAGACGGCGACAAGATCATGGTCTGCCTATCAGGAGGGAAAGACAGCTATGCATTGCTCGACTTATTACTGGTCTTACAACGGCGTGCTCCGATTCATTTCGACCTAGTCGCGGTGAACTTGGATCAAAAGCAACCAGGGTTTCCCGCTCATGTGCTTCCCGATTATCTCTCACATATCGAAGTCCCATTCCATATCGAGACGCGAGACACCTATTCAATCGTCAAGCGACTCATCCCTGAAGGGCAGACCACATGTTCACTCTGCTCCCGACTCCGTCGTGGCATTCTCTATCGCGTCGCTACGGAATTAGGCGCGACCAAGATCGCCTTGGGTCACCACCGCGATGACATTATTGAGACTCTCTTCCTGAACTTGTTTTACGCTGGCAAGCTCAAGACGATGCCGCCGAAATTGCGCTCAAAAGATGGCCGGCATGTGGTCATTCGCCCTCTGTCCGCTGTGCGGGAGAGCAACCTTGCTCAATATGCCGAACTGCGCGCATTCCCCATTATCCCCTGCGACCTCTGCGGCTCACAAGAGGATCTCAAACGAAAACAAGTAAAGACGTTCTTGCGCGAGTGGGAGCAACGTTCGCCTGGCTGTACAGACAGTATGTTCGCCGCTCTGTCGAACGTGGCGCCACCGCTACTCCTCGACCGACGGCTGTTCGACTTCGTAGGCCTGCGCGCATCCGATCACGCAGATGGACATGAGGATGCGTGGCTTGACCACGAGAGCAATACCTGATTGGAATCTCCTCTTCGATCCCCCTAATTGAGAGTTGCCGGAGCATGGGCTCGCCTGATCTCGCAATCGCCTAAGATCTAGTCAGTACTGTGGGCGAGGAAGAATCGGAGGAGATATTATTACTTGAGTTTTGCAGTAAATAGCTTGCGGAACTTGGCAACCTTTGGCCCAACGACCGCAGCACAGTACCCCTGAAATGGATTTCTCGAAAAGTACTCTTGATGGTAGGACTCAGCTTCATACCACGTTCCCACTGGCTCGACTTGCGTCACAACAGATCCGGGATACATCGCTCCTTTCGTAATCGCTGCAATAACCTCGTCCGCGACCTGTCTCTGGTCTGGCGTGTGATAAAAAATGGCCGAGCGGTATTGTGTGCCGATATCATGACCCTGCTGGTTGGGTGTCGTAGGATCGTGGATAACAAAAAATACCTCTAGCAGCTCGCGATAGCTGACAATAGCGGGGTCGAATGTAATGCGTACTGCCTCTGCGTGACCAGTCCTGCCGCTACACACAGCTTCATACGTAGGATGATCTATCTGGCCACCCATATAGCCAGACTCGACCGCTACCACACCCTTCATTTGGTCATAGACCGCTTCGAGGCACCAGAAGCAGCCGCCAGCTAAGGTGGCACTATTCAATCCCATCTGTACTGAAGATGCGATGTGTTCCATCATCCAAATCTCCGGATGCGCGGCTTGGGGCGCAGGCGTAGAAAATTCTATTTTCTTTCGGACATTACCTTTGCCTTATACCATAGGAAACTACGAAGCCGCGAATAGTTCTGCGGACGAGCGCATAGCTCCTCAGACTAATAGTAGGCAATGGGTTACATCTTGAATCTAAACGAGGAAGGGGAAAGGAGAAGGGCTACGCCTTAAACTCTTCGTCGAGGCCAGCAATGACCTGTTTGAGCTTTGTCTCCTCATCAGGCTGAATCTTCGTGAACTGAATCCCGAATGTATTGGCCTTGACCCACCGCACTTGGGCTTCGTCGATCCGCAACGGCCAGTCAAGTCCCGGAACATAGATCCGGCACTCGATCGAAGCTCCTACGCCAACCGGCAGATCCGTTTCGATCATACAGCCACCGGTAGAGAGGTCGAGCGTCCGACCTTGGCCTTCTCCCTGCCCACCTGAAATGATGCTTCTGAACTGTGATGTAAAGCGTGGCTGTTGGCGTTTCTCTACTGGAAGCTCGTCTTTAATCACGCGAGGCCGAGTATGCTCCTTACCTAAATCCCGCTGCTTCCTTACGAGAGCCATGCGTATGTCACCTCAATTAATAAACAGCGAACCCCGGGCTCCATGAAGAGGTACCGGGGTTCCTTGAGACCAGGAGTCGATAGGTTACTTCTTCACATTCAAGAGTACGTGGCCGCGACGATTCTGTTGATAGCAGGATTCTGCAGGGTCCGTACAGAAAGGGCGCGCCTTGCCATATGACACGATCACCACCTGCTTGGGAGCTACACCGGATTCAATCAGATAGCTGCGCGCAGCCTTGGCTCGCTTATCCCCCAACACAACATTGTAGTCGGCTGTGCCTCGTTCGTCGCAATGCCCCTCGATTTTCATCACCGTTCCAGGATGCTCCTTCAACCACTGTGCATCAAGATTCAATGCCTCCATCCCAGCATCGGAAAGTATCCACTGATCGTATTTAAAGAAGACATCCTGTAAGCCAGCTTCGATGGCTGCTTTTTCTTCTTTAGTTATTTCCGCGCGCTGACGGGCACTCATCCCAGAAGAAGAAAGCGATGCGATATCGCCGGTCTTCCCCAGGCGCTCTTCCGATGGATTCTGAGAGAAACCACTTAATCCTTCCCCGGAGCCCCCTCGAGCCATGCCCGGGAAGTTTGAATTAGCACCGTTTTGCGCAGCCCCTGCTCCTGTCTCTCCATCGGACTGCAGCCATTTCATACTACACCCCTGACTAACCAACAGGACAAGCCCCATTGCTGCCACGACACCTATTTTCATTGGACTTCTGATCATGATTGTTCTCCCATCTTCGGAATAAGACTTTGCCTGTGTAGGTTAAATATAGCACCTGAATGAAAAGCTGGGTCCTCAAGCAACCCCTAGATTTTTACTTGAATTGTCAGGCTGTTGGAGATGGACTTTGAGAGTCGGCGCAGTAGGCGAGGGAGCACTTAACCTTTCCCCCAACCGGGAAAGTACAGACCAGAAAAGAAATAGTTTAAAGTTGGGCTGGCTTGCGATCGGCCCACCGAGCCGGGCGCATCACGGTACTTAACGCGGCTACAGCACAAATGAAAGCCAACATGGCCAGGCTCACCATCAGAAAAAAGCCAGCCCGGACATCATGGAGGACTACATGATTCATGGTAAGCACCTCCTTGGTGACTGTGCTCTTATCCACTCAACCATCCACAAGAACAGACCCAGGGTGCCGCGGGATCCTGCTTCGTCAACCAGCGTCCACAACAGGGGCAATGTCTCGTCCAAGCCTTCCGCTGTCCTCGACCTAATAACCTCCTGCTGGAATGCATGACACGATCTTGCTTATAGCATAGCACCATTCAGACACCCCATGGATCCTGCTTGCTGTAAGAAGAATATTACTGGAAACACGAGGAATCTATGCAGCTTTGGTAGGGGGATGGCCTTTTCGAAATGGCCAGGCAGGTCAACTATAAGCTACTGATACTTCAGCGACTCTGTCCTGATGATTCAACGGACGGAGAGTGGTGCGCCCGGAGGGACTTGAACCCCCAACCCCCGGATCCGAAGTCCGATGCTCTATCCAATTGAGCTACGGGCGCACTTTGCCATTTCAAACACTTCGGAGAAGGCCTTGTCAAGGAAGTAGTGACCGCATGGGTTAATCCTAACGTGACAGAGGCGATATCCGCGCATGCTCACACCAGCGCGAGTACGGTCTCCATCAATTGATTGGTCGATCGACCGTCGGTCACGATAACGTGATCGGCAGCCGCTTGATATTTCGGCGTCCGCTCCCGCAACACGTCCTGAATTTCATCGACGAACGATTTGGTCCCAGTCAACGAAGGTCGCTGATTGCCACTGCCAATTCGTCGTGCGATCGTCTCGACGGAAGCTGTCAGCCAAAATACGGTGCCATTCGCCTTCAACGCCTCGACATTCTGTGCACGTAGTATGGCCCCACCGCCGGTGTCGACTACAAGCTGGTCACGGCTGGCAATTTCGCTGCAGATCTCGGACTCCAGATCCCGGAAGTATTCCCAACCCTCCTGGCTAACGATCTCCGGGATCGTACGTTGTGCGCGCTTGACGATCTCCTCATCGGTTGACACGAGTACTCGTCCCAAGCGCGCAGCAAGCTGTCTGCCCACCGTGCTCTTACCAGTCCCCCGATAGCCAATCAGCACGATGTTCACAATGCACCGTGAGGGGTAAGGGATAAGGGGTAAGGGGATATCGCACCACCCGAAGTGAACGATGGGGACTTCATACAAAGCGAGATCCCAAGACCTTGCGCATGACGTCGGCTGGAGCAGCCTGATTGGTCCAGAGTTCGAACTGTGCTGCGGCTTGATGCAGAAACATCTCAAGCCCTGGAATCACACGACAGCCCGCCGCCTTAGCATCCTTCAGTAATTGGGTATCCCGAGGGTTGTAGACAATATCCATGACCGTCAATCCCGGATGGAGCAACGTCGCAGGCACAGAGGTTTGGTGTACTTTTGGCGACATACCCATTGGTGTGCAATGGATCAGCACGTGAGTATCCGGCAGAACCTTTCGCAACATACTTTCATCAAGACGCGATTCCTGCACGGCCATCCCTGTCTTCGACCGGAGATCTCGAGCCAAGACTATACGTTCCTGCTCATCGATCCCTAGTATGGTCAAGCGATCGATCCCGGTCTCTGCTCCGAGCGCGAAGGCAATCGCACGAGCAGCGCCTCCAGACCCCAGCATGACTACCTGACGCCCGTTCAAGGCCACACCGCCCTCACGAAGCGCGCGCAAGGCACCGGTTGCATCGGTGTTATAGCCTGTGAGGACCCCGCCCGAAGCCACAATGGTATTGATCGCCCCAATATGAAGTGCGGTGGGCTCGACAGTGTCAAGAAACGGAACGGCTGCCACCTTGTGGGGGATGGTTACGCTGGCGCCCCGAAAGTTTTCCAAGGCGCGAAGCCCCTTGATTGCATCGCCGATCGCTTCCACTCGGAACGCCAGATACACAAAGTTCAGTCCGAGTTTCTGAAACGCAGCATTGTGAACCGCGGGTGAGAGCGAATGCTCGACTGGATTGCCGATCAGACCGCAGAACTGGGTATGGGCATTGATGTCCATATAAATTCACGAAGTCGCAGTGCCTGTTTCGTCCTCGGACCGGCTGACAAGCATCTCGCGCCGCAGCAGCGACAGGCACCACTCGCATAGAGGTTCCTGCTTAGGAGATGGTCATTCCTCCATCGATAGGAAAGGTCCCGCCCGTGACCCAGGCTGCTTCGTCAGAGACCAGATAGAGGACCATATTAGCCACCTCTTCCGGTTTCCCCGCTCGACGGATGGGATAGTGCGAGAGAATGGGGTCCAGCTGTTCGGGGTTGCTCATCAGAGGAGCAGCCATTGGCGTATCGATAAGTCCTGGATTCACCACGTTGCAGCGAATACCATCCTTGGCGTAATCAACCGCGAGGGCTCTGGTCAAGGCATCGAGCGCACCCTTGGAGGCGGCATAGGCCGGCAATGTGGGAAGTCCGACCAGGCTCGCGATGGAGGAGATATTGACAATCGCGCCCTTCCCCTGCTTCAACATCTGCGGCAGGGCAGCTCGCGTCATGCGGAACACCCCAGTCAGATTGACGTCGAGAACTTGCGCCCAGGTCACATCGTCGATCTCATGCAGGCACTTCCCGAAGTCCCCGACTCCGGCATTATTGACGAGGATATCGAGCCGCCCGAATTGCTGCACAGTCTGGCGTACCGTCTCCTGAACATGCCGTTCATCTGTGACCGATCCGGCAACGGCAAAGGCTTTCCCCTGCTCCTTCACGATATCGCTCACGACCCGGTCCAACTCCCCTTGCCGCCTTCCCGTAATCACGACCGATGCCCCTTCGTGCGCAAAGGCTTTTGCGATCGCCTCACCGATGCCAGCGTTGCCCCCCGTGACAATCGCGACCTTTCCACTTAACCGATTCATCGCGCGTCATCCTCTCGCTCTTCGTGAGCATCAGTAGCCTCGCCTACAGGCTCAACCACTTGAGCTGCAGGCCACAAACCAGACTCGATTTTTCTTGCCACCGTAATGAAACCTGAATGGGCGACCATTCGGTGATCCGGCCGTACGCTGCGCCCTTGTATCGACCAGGTCCTCAACAGCGTTTCAAATGTTTCGACCATACCAAAGACCATCGCTCGCTCAAGGGCCTCGACCGTCTGGACCACTTGAGGGACGGTGGGAACAAAGCTCAAATACATACCGCCGGAGCGAAGGGCCTGGGCTGCATGTGGTACCACCTGCCAGGGCTCTGGAAGATCGAGAACGAGACGATCGAATGGCAAACCATCATCAAGCAGACTAATTCCTTCGTACGCGTTCCGACGAAGCGGGATGAGGTTCGGCGCCGGCCCCATATATCGTTCAATGTTCGTCATCGCCGTTCGCGCGAAATCCTCACGGGCTTCATAGGTCACCACTACGCCACGCGGGCCCACGGCGCGCAGTAGTGCCATCGTCAACGCTCCGGATCCGGTCCCCGCCTCGAACACGCGCGCGCCAGGATAGACATCTGCCCACATAGGAATGAGCGCAAGATCCTTTGGGTACAATACCTGCGCGCCCCGCGGCATCTTCAATACATAGTCGCCAAACGTAGGCCTAAGTGCCAGCATCGTCTTGTTGCCGGATAGCATAGCCAAAGACCCATCAGGCTTTCCGATTAGATCGTCGTGGGAAATTTTATGACCGCTCAACTGGTAGAGATCTCCGGCCTTCAAGGTCAGAGCGTACTGCCGCCCTTTCTTGTCAACCAAATGAATACGTTCGCCTGATTGAAAGTATGACATCGGTTCCTATTCTAGAAGTGCCACGCCGGGTTTTCAACAAGACAACGCCACGACGATAAATTTCTTGGCCTCTACGATACGTTAACGTGGAGAGTGGGTTGGAGTTTCTGTCGATATGCACATCCGCGATTTCAACCCGTTCAGTGCAAATGCCCGACATTAGCGTACTCTTCAACCTCCACTATCTTCAGACGCTCTCTGAAATAGCGGCGGAGAACAATTCCACCACAAATATCTCCATATCCATCCATACGATCGCTCGTTTTCCGAAAGACCTGTCCCGGGATTAGATGTGGCAATTAGGCCTATTGGCCTATAGACACACCTACACATCTATAGCAAAGCTGCCACACAGCCTCTCAGGCCTCCTCATTAAAGCACTCTAATAGTGCTGCCTTTCCCGCTAAATCACGCTCCGCTGTTCTCATGAACAATCCAGCACAGTATTTGCTGCGTAGAGAGACAGGAGGACCATCTAGCGGCACAGAACCCAGAATGAATCGTTTACCGGATCGCTGTCTCTTACAAGATAGAACATAAGAACGGAATCTGCTTGAGACCGACCATGCGGAGAAAGACATCCGTCAGTATAAGGAGGAATTACGACATGAAAAATAGTCTTTTCCCAACCCCTGCACAGATAGAGCTTGTCACAATTGCAAAAGACGTTGACGCTGACGATCCTGAGGCGAGCGACCTCTTGGATGTGATCGGTCGGGATACATCCGAAGAGGAGCAACTTAAGGAGCCGACGAAAGCAGCGACACGTACCGCCGTGAGCGGCGGCCCATTCATGTTGGAGTCACTTTACTTTCGCTCCTTCGGTGAACGAGCCCTGTTGACCAGGGAAGAAGAAGTCGAGCTGGCGAAGAAGATCGATTACGGAACAACCACCATTCGGAAAGCTTTACGCCACGCAATACCAATCTTCCGTCGGCTCAAACGATCGGACTCTGTTCTCGAGGCACACCGCACACTTCAAATAGTCAAAGGTTTGAGCGGGCTTTCAGCCACAGCGATCGATAAAGCCGAGCAGAGCCTCGCGGAGATGATCAAGCAGGGAACAGGGCAGCAAAGGTTTCCGGTTGCCATCGCCAAGCAACTCAAGGAAGGGTTGGCCGCACTGCGCTCCGCCCGGATCGTGCTTGAACAGGCAAAAGATGAATTGGTGCGCTGCAACCTGCGGCTCGTTGTGGATGTGGCAAAGCATTACACAGGCCGTGGCCTAACTTTGTTGGATCTCGTCCAAGAAGGAAATATCGGTTTGATGAAAGCGGCCGAGCGCTATCAATATCGCAAAGGGTTCAAGTTCAGCACCTATGCAACCTGGTGGATCCGTCAAGGCATCACCCGTGCACTTGCAGATCAATCGCGGACCATTCGCATTCCGGTTCACCAGACTGAAGCTTCCCACCGCATTCTCCGCGTGACTAGACGACTAGGTCAACAGCTAGGCCGTCCGGCTCGACTCGAGGAAGTGGCACAGGTGCTGCGAATGAGGCCAGAACGACTTCACGAAACCGTGCAAGCATTTCAAGAACCGGTCGCACTGGAGAAACCGGTAGGTGATGGGAGTACGGAATTCGGAGAACTGCTCCCTGACCTGCAAGCAATCCCACCCGATGCCCACGTGCACCGGACGGAAATGTCCCACCAGCTTGAGCGCATTCTCGGCACACTCACACCCCGTGAGCAGACCGTCATTCGGCTGCGCTTCGGTATCGGCCAGGATCAGGCCTGCACGTTGGAACAGGTGGGGCAGAGCCTCTCGGTGACGAGGGAACGGATTCGCCAGATCGAAGCAAAAGCGCTCAAGAAACTGAAGACGCCTCAAATTAAAAACATGTTTGCCGCCATCCAATAAGCCACAGTCTCATAAGGCAGGGAAAAGGGTGAGGACGACTCTCGCCCTTTTTCCTTTCTACGAACTTTCACCCTGAATGCTGTTGTGCGACAATGAGGCCGACTCGAATAGACGAGGCCCCATGACGAGTGCGCGTACAATATGGCTGCAGAATCCCTCACGGCCGAGGGCTCTTTCATGAGTCTCGCTGTTGGATCACACCCAGGTCACGATTTCCTAACACAGGGGAATGAATCTCTTCCGAAGTCTCTCCCACAAGTGGGTACACTTGTCCAATTTTCCCAACCGATGCCCTATGGCGAGACATATGTACTTCAGAGACAACTCCAGGAAGACCGGATTGCAGAGAGACGAAGGGATGTGTTGCTGCTCCTTGAACACTCACCGGTCTATACCCTGGGCCGTTCCACCAAATCAGAACATTGGAGCTGCGGGGAAGAGGGCCTCCGACGGACAGGCGCCAGTCTCCAGTCCGTAGATCGTGGTGGCTCGATTACCTACCATGGACCTGGACAGGTCGTGGGCTACCCCATCCTCAAGCTGTCTCATTATTGTTCAGGCCCGAAACGGTATG
Organism: uncultured Nitrospira sp.; assembly: GCA_964530675.1. GTDB lineage: Bacteria > Nitrospirota > Nitrospiria > Nitrospirales > Nitrospiraceae > Palsa-1315. The sequence continues at coordinate 37,192 of CAZGYZ010000003.1, forward strand.
TATGGAGCTTGGAGGAGGTCTTGATCCAGACCCTCTTGCAATGGGGGATTGAGGGTTACCGTATCGAGAAAAACCCTGGCGTTTGGGTTCGCTGGAATCATGCTGATGCAAAGATTGCCGCGATCGGAATCCGGATCGATCATGGGGTCACGATTCACGGGTTTTCGCTCAATGTCGATATGGATCTATTCCCTTTCTCCCACATTCTTCCTTGTGGCCTAACACAATGCCACGTCACGTCCATGGCAGAGCTCCGGCAGTCCACCGTATCGGCATCAGCCGTCGCGCAACAAATAGCGCAGGAATTCACACGAATATTCAACATTCAATGGACGAGTCTCCCTCCCGACAGCATTGAGCAAAGACATCCTGATCACCTCCTCACATCAACGCCCCCGCTTCACACCTGACCAAAGGAACAGCCCATGCACGAATTCGACACACCGACTTTCAGACTGGCGGTTGCACAGTTTGATCAAGCGGCCGAGGCCATGGATCTTGACCGCAATTTACGCGAACGGCTGAAACTTCCACAGCGGTCGCTGATTCTCAGCCTACCTGTCCGAATGGACGATGGCCGAGTCGAGGTCTATACCGGATATCGCGTGCAGCATGATTCCGCCCGCGGTCCCACAAAGGGCGGCATTCGCTATCACCCGGATGTGAACCTTGGGGAGGTTGCGGCACTCGCCATGTGGATGACATGGAAATGCGCGTTAGCCGATCTGCCCTATGGCGGAGCCAAGGGTGGCGTCGCAATCAATCCAAAACGGTTGTCACAACCAGAGTTACAACGGCTGACCAGACGCTATGCAGCGGAAATCTTCCCATTGATTGGGCCAGATAAAGACGTACCGGCCCCAGACGTCGGCACAGACGCCCAAG
>CAZGYZ010000003.1:38176-39734 GCA_964530675.1 uncultured Nitrospira sp.
TTGATTGGGCCAGATAAAGACGTACCGGCCCCAGACGTCGGCACAGACGCCCAAGTGATGGCATGGATCATGGATACGTATAGTCAGCAGGTGGGGTATTCGGTACCAGGTGTCGTCACAGGCAAGCCCTTGTCGATTGGAGGAAGCCTCGGACGTGAAGAAGCCACCGGCCGCGGAGTGGTCTGTGTCACTATGGAAGCGCTTCGTCACCTCAAGCTCGATATTCGGAATACCACCGTGGCTATACAGGGGTTCGGCAACGTCGGGGCCCATACAGCCCGCATTATGAAGGAGTGTGGCGCACGCGTCATCGCAGTAAGCGACGTGAACGGAGGCATCCATAATTCGAGCGGCTTGGACATTCCGGAACTCCTTACTCGCTATAAGACCGCAGGCCAATCCCTCCGAGACACCAAGTTGGGAGACTGGCTTTCTAACGACGAATTGCTTCAGCTCGATTGTACTGTGTTGATTCCTGCAGCGCTCTCCGAACAAATCACCGCACACAATGCCGCGAAGCTGCGCTGCCGGATTCTCGCCGAAGGAGCAAACGGTCCAACGACGCTGGAGGCCGATCGCATACTGCAGGACCAAGGCATCTTTATCATTCCGGACATCCTGGCCAACTCCGGTGGCGTGATCGTGTCCTACTTTGAGTGGGTGCAGGATGTGCAGCGATTTTTCTGGAAAGCCTCTGACATTCAAGAGCGATTGCAAGATATCATGACCACCGCCTTCCATCGGACATTACAGTTTTCCGTTTCCAAAAAAACTTCTATGCGGATGGCAGCCCTGATGAGCGGAATCGACAAGGTCGCGCAAGCACATCTCCATCGTGGGCTCTACCCATGAGTTCCCAACACCATGAAGGTGGAGATCCCATACTGCCGAGGGTTCCTGTGTGAAAGACTATGCGTCGGTCATGCTCGCCGTGATTAGGTCGGACGACAAAAGGGCACTCCTGCGCAAAATGCGCTCATGCCGTGGATCGTTCATCGATCGTCTTGTCGGACGGAGAGACATCGCCAACTGATTCTGAGGCTAACTCTCTGTGCGCTTGCGATCCTGTTACTCCATGCGCTAGGGTGGGCCGATCTGAGCTGAGTCAGACTGGATTATTGGAGATCTGCAGGATGGATCGGAATGCCATTCTATCTCTCTGGGAAGTCCACAAAGATGAACGGTGGCCTCAAGTGGGAAACCAGCACGAGGGGCCATTAATGACGCTGGATACAGTGATCAGCGGATGCGTCGTGTACTTCCTCGATAGCCCTGAAGGACTCGATGCCCAACGGATCGGGATCGTCGAAGATTGCGTTGCAGATCTCGATAGCCTGACCGACGAACTGGACGAAGATTGTCAGCCCTACTTTCACCGGCTCCGGAGCCTCGGGGCCCTTCTCATCTCGACCCACCATAGCATCTAACCTATCGGTCAGCCCCCGTCACACATTCAGCCATTCTTGCAAGTTCTCAGGCCGTTCGATAAAATGTATTCCGTGCATTGGTCCCACCAATTTGAATAATACGTTCCCACACCATCCATCTCTCGGAATAT
>CAZGYZ010000004.1:0-25092 GCA_964530675.1 uncultured Nitrospira sp.
CCCTCCTCTTTGAGCACGATCACGATACAGCCTATCCGCTACAAGGGAAACATCGAACCACTACTTGCGAGAGCTGCCACACGGGACTGCTGTATCGGGACAAGACGCCCGCGGCCTGCTACGCTTGCCACAAGAAAGACGATAAGCATCTGCGCCGGTTGGGCACGGAATGTCAGGACTGCCACAGCCTACGAGACTGGAAACTCTGGGACTTCGATCACGATACGCGGACTCGATTCAAGCTCGACGGCGGCCATAAGGGACTCGATTGTTATGCCTGCCACAGTGCGCGCATGGACAAGAAGGTCGAATCATCGTCCACCTGTGTCAGTTGCCACAAGAAGGATGACAAGCATGAAGGAAGTTTCGGCTCTCAATGTGACCGGTGTCATGAAACAACCCTGTGGAAGACGGTCAAACGGGGCAGCAGCATCTTTCGCGGCCGTTAGCCTCAGGCCTGTTGGTTAAGATCTCCCAAAGGAAGGTACTGTGGAATATCGACGTGACATCTCGTCCGCGCTCAAACTCCTGGCCCTCGGACTGGCCCTCTTTGTCGGTTACCAGGGATGGCTGAAACCCACGTATTTGACTCCTGGACCTGCATCACGTCAGCCCTCGGAGACTCCTCCGGCGCAATCAACCCCCAGCTTCGCGTTGCCGGGAACGCAAGAATATCCACCATGGGACGTTCCGCAAACGCGACTGATCGATCCAGGCCAAGCGCCTACCGATATGCTCGGGTTTATTCGCGACGAAGTGGAAAAGGGAAACTACAAGGAGGCAGAATACCGGTTGGTAGCCATCTCTCGCAAACGGGTGGATAAGCCCCAGGCCAAACGGTACATTGCAGCGCTCTGGAACAATCTCGGTGTACAACAGGAAAAGTTCGGCGGGAGCGCACTCTCAGTCAAAGCCTTTAAGAAAGCCGTAGCATCCGACCCTAACAATCCGCTTGCGTCCATGAACCTAACGCAAGCCTACTGGGAGCTACGCGATCCCGCGATGACGCCCCAGTTCCTCAACAGGGTGATTCGGCTGAATCCCAACGATCCGTTTCCGCATCTTGCGCTCGCCGAACTGCTGTTGGAGAAAGGCGATAAGACCTCGGCGATGGCCCATCTCAATCTCGCGCATCCACAAGCCCAATATGATCCCCATCTCCAATCCTATCGAAATAAGCTCGTCGCAAAGGTGGACGCGGACATAGCCACCAGACCGGTTCCGGATCCCCGTCAAAGCCTTACGACTCCTCCCTCAATGCCATCCGCCAATCAACCGGCCCCTTCCACCTCTAGTCAGGGAGAACAGCCGCCGAGGCAGTTTGTTCCGCCAGACACCGCTCATTTCGTCGTTCAATTTGATGGGCCTGACGATCAAGTGACGTGGGTTCGCATCCGGGCCATGCTCGAATACGCCTATGAGGAGATTCCCCCGAAGTTCGGACAGGTGCCTGCCGAACCCATCAAGGTTGTTTTACACACAGGTCAGAAATTTTCCGGTCCGGCGGGAGCCCCCAATTGGGCCGACACGCTGTTCGATCACACATCTGGCTCGATCAACCTCCCCACTCAAGGCGCGCTCGACGATCTCGCATTATTCAGCCGCGTGGTCCGTCATCAGTTCGTGCATGCTCTCTTTCATGAACAGGCTAAGCATGGAAGCGCATCTCTTCCAAGATGGCTCGTGGAAGGTCTGGCCATCCATCTGACGGAAGACCCCTGGCCCGAGATGGAAGACTCCCGCCAAAAGGGCCTTCCCCTCATATCGCTGACCTCGCTTCACGGATCGTGGGCTCAACTTCCCCCAACGTCAGTATCGACTGCATACCTCTCGGCAAGTGTTGCCACTCAACACCTCCTCGATCGGTATAGCATGTCCACTGTTCGCCAACTGATGAAGGTGCTCATGACCGGACAGTCTCTTGAGACAGCGATGCAACAAAAGATGTCCATGTCCTATGAACAGTTTCAACTCCAGTGGGCGCAAAGCCACAAACCGCACGTGAGTGAGCGGGGTTCATGAGAGCGAGATACGCGCTTATTTCACCTTGGATAAATCGGCGACAATTCTCGCCTCAGTTCCGTCCTGAAGATTCACGACAAAAACAGACGATGCAGCGGGATCAAACTTTTCATAGGCAAACAACGCGGTAAACCGTGACCGGTACACCGGCCCACTTCCCTCGTTCTTTCGGCCACGTTCGGCTTTTCCGATATCGATGGGCTTGATCTTCTTCGAGCCCTGCTGTAACTCGATCAAGGCGCCCTCTGCAAAGTATTCATCGTCGCCACATAGTTGAACTTCAATCTCCATATTAGGCATGTCCATGACTTTTTTTATGAACTCCTCGGGCATGCGCACATCCGTCTTCCGCTTCTTGGACTCCGCCGCTTCCTGCCGACCAAAGGCTTCAAGCCGATAGCGTTTGGTTCTGAGGATAGCGCTGGCTCCGCAGGGGTCTTTCTCTGGATCGGCTCCCACACGCGTGACCATGGAGGCTTGCTGAAGGACTTTCTTAACCTCCTCCGGGGTGTTGGCCTTCTCCAAGGGCGCCCGCCCAGCTGCCAAGGCCTTCTGCGCCTCTTCCGCCGAGAGCTTCACATCAATCGCCAAGACCGGCTGGAAACCGACGATCATCAACAGGCCCGCGACCGCACAAATGGCAACGCCACCGATTCGCGCCGCCGATGTCAGGCATCGTACGCTCATGACTCCCTCCATATACAAGATAGGGATTGATGGGGCGGCATTGTACGGAACCCCCTTACCCCTTTGCAATCAGACTGAAAAGCGGGCCCAATTGGCATAGGGCTTAACGGCATAGAGTTCGTCGAGATCGACCGGCACGCTCACACCGGCTTGCGTAAGCAGCTGGGCAACAAGGCGGAGCGGCAGTCCGACCACCGTTGGGAAATCTCCATCAATGGAATCGACCAAGTCACCGCCCTTTCCTTGGATCGAATAGGCACCGGCCTTGCCGAGACTTTCTCCTGTTGCGAGATACCGTTCATGCACTCGTTCATCGAACGGCTTCATCCGAACGACGGACGTGGAGAGGACAACGATGTCAATCGCACGAACTGAACAAACGAGCGCGACCGCCGTGCATACGTAATGCTCGCGACCGGCCAGGCACCGAAGCATCGCACGGGCCTCCGCTGGATTAGCCGGTTTCCCGAGCACGTCATGATCCAATTCAATCACGGTGTCGCTCCCCAGCACGATGGCTTCCGGCTCTTGCCTCGCAACTGACCGGGCCTTGCCCTGCGCGAAGGACTGCACCTGCTCGACCGCCGGGCGATTCGCTACCAACCGTTCCTCAAAGGATGGACTCTTGACATCGAATGGAATACCCAGCAGCGCGAGCAACTCGCGACGGCGCGGAGAGGTGGAAGCCAGAATGAGTGCCATCTACTACACGGGAGCAGGTTCAGAAAGAGCAAGATTTTCAGGCGGTATCTGGCCGGAAACCTCGGTGAGACTCGCGCAATGCGCGTGAAAATCGGCGAGCACCTGCTCTAAGTCAGCAACCGAAGAGACTCGGAACATATTGGCTCGAAGCGAGGCAGCATGAGGGAACCCTTTGCAGTACCAACCCAGATGTTTGCGCATCCGCCGAAACTGGCCCTGCCCACAGGCCGCTTCAAACCGTCGGGCATGATCGAGCAGCATCTCGAAGCGCACGTCGAGGGATGGCGCCCACGGTTCCGGCCCCTCCTCAGGACGATGCTGCTGTAGAACGAGTCGCGCCTCTTCTTTCTGCAGAAAAAACCAGGGGGCTCCAAGCGCGGCTCGTCCGACCAACACACCATCCACTCCGGTGGACCGCACACGACGGACGACGTCGTGATAGCTATGCACGTCTCCGTTGCCGAACAGCAAAGTCCCGCTCCCCCGCACGATCTCCGCCGCCCGGGCAATGGCGTTCCAATCCGCTTCCCCCCGATACATTTGTTGCAAGGTGCGGCCATGTAGAGAAATGACCGCCGGCTGCTCCCTGAGGAGATGTTCAATCCATTGGTCGATAACCACTACATCGTAGCCGAGGCGTGTCTTGACGGACAGAGGGAGCTTGTGCCGGACGAGCGGGCGGGCGTCCTGCCGCTGCTCGTTCATTCGGTGGATCACCGCCACTCTGCCAGGCTTGAGACCCGCTCCCTCAAGGGTTTGACCTGCCGCCCAATCGGCAATCCCCTGCCGCGTAGCCTGCATAATGGCCTGAGCCACATCCGGCGTTCGGATCAGTCCGGCTCCCGATCCGGATGAGGCCACACTCCGCGAGGGACAACCCATGTTGATATCCAGTCCGTCAAACCCCAACTCACAGACTGCATGGGCGGCCTGATAGAAGAGGTCAGGCTCTTTCCCATAGAGTTGCGCGACGATCGGCCTTTCAGCCTCATGATAGATAAGAGAGTCCAACAGAAACTCCGGTCCCCGACAGACGTCATGCACATGAGTGAACTCCGTGAAGGAGACGTCCGGCTTCCCGTGCATAGCCACGGTATGGCGAAACGTCGCATCTGTGACCCCGTCCATCGGCGCCATCCCGATGACCGGTTTGGCGAGTGACTGCCAGAAATTCATCAGGTTCGCTCCATCTCCATCGCCGAATTCCCTACTTCATTCGCCTGCGCATAGGCCATGCGTAGCATGTCGCTTTCCTGCTGTACGCAAACCAGCGCATCCGGCGCGTATTCCGTCACAAATTCGAGAAACCGCTCGATCTTGAGGAGAAAAAAATCATACGACTGCGTGAGCGGACGCGGCGACCGAAACCAAAAGGGTACAAACTCTGTCAGGCAGATGCCTTGCTCCGCTAGGGCCCGACAAGTCTGCGGGAACATCTCTGCAAGGTCTCCTCCCCAATGGAGGATCTCGTGCGGCACATAGGACGTGCGGTACCGTGCTAGACCCGTCTCCTCCGCAGCCGTTTCTTTCCACTCCGGGCCTGCAATGGGAGCGTGCCCGGAAATGATTTGCGCGTAGCGCGCATAGTCGTCGCGCAACCGCTGTCGATCAGACTCGCACACCGGTTTCTGGGCTGAGATTGGACGAGACGTCAATTTCACCGGCTGTTCTAACGCCGTTCCTCTGGCCATCGTCTGCTGAACGAGGATGGAGAAACGCTGAACGGCCTCTGCATACTCCTCCACAATCATCTCGATCGGTTTGGTGTCCACTTCAAGTGCCACAGCCCGAAGGCTACAGAGATTCGGATGGGCCAGAACCTGTTCAAGCATGGTGAAGAGGATCAATGGAATCGGGGCTGCATGGGAGTCGATCCACTCAGGAAGCCCCTCTCCCACCCGTGGCCCACCAACCGACTCATGGCAGGCCAGCCCCGCTATGTGGATTTCTACAACCCGCTCCAGAGGAAATTCATCAAGGAACTCTCCGACGAATCGTTCAAGCGATGTCCGTCGACAGGCAGCGGTATAGCGATAGACCGTCCAGAGGTGCCCGATATCCAGCACGAGACCGCAGGGCGCCAATGCTGTGACGAGTCGGAAAAAATGAGGGATCGGTATCGTGCCTGCGGAAAAATATGTGAGCGGCGGCATCTCCAAGAGAAAGAGCGACGCAGTTCCGTCCGCTCGAAAACCCTGCCGATCCATCGCCTGCTGCACCATAACGATATTGTCGGCCACCACCTCAGCGCTCAGCGGCGTATATAGAGGAGGAACATAGGTGCCGAACGAATAGCCCGCCATTTGCTTCATCGCGCATTCATGATTCAGCCAGAAGCTCTGTAGGCTGTTGAGTTGCGTGACCATCTCGCCGACATCCTGCTGAAAGAACGGAGACATTTGCACGTCCGGCTGGGTGATCCACAGCCCTTCCCCGTGGTACGCCAACGGTATATCCGGCATAGCCTGTCGAACCGCTGTCAGTGCGGTCGTCGTCGCCTTAAAGACTTCCAGATAACCCGGCTGGAGTCCTCGCTCCCTAAGTTTGTTCACCAGCTCAAACAAATTAGGAGAATAGACATCGACTGACAGCCCCATCCCCAGTGGAGGAACTCCCATAAGGCGACGCTGAAAATCCTGTTGAACGAAATCTGGATCAGGCACCTGTCCCCCCCCTTGTGCTGCTCTAAGAATTAGCCTAGTCTATTCGCCGAACCCCTTGTTTGACAAGGGAAGCCCCGGTCAAGGGCCGGGGAGCCCCATCTGCTATACTTGGCTTACGTCGCCAGGGGCGGAACCCTCACGAATCGTGCAGGCGCAAATCGGGGGAAGTTTCGAACCCATGCCGATCGACAATGACAGGCCCTTCAAGACAACACGGTTCATACCCACCATGGTTGCCCATATGATGACACCAGGGGTCGTGCAAATTCCGGGAGATATATCTGTCAGCGAGGCGGCGCTGCTGTTCGAACGAGAACAGACGCCCTGCCTGCTCGTCAAGGACACCGACACGCAGTTCGGTCTCATGACGCCGACTGACATTGTAAAGAAAGTCGTCGCTCAGGGACTCGAACCCCACGACATCGAAGTCCGGACGATTATGACACGTCCGGTGCAGTTCATCGAGTACGATGAGGTCTTGGCAGAAGCCTCGACACTCATGATGGCAACAGGCGCTTTTCTCCTGATTGTCACAAAACAAAACCAACCTGTTGGGGTGCTCAGCGCGCAAGACCTAATGCTCAACCCGCCCAGACGTAGTACGAAGATCCCCGTCGTAGTGAGCGTGGTTGGACGAACCTCGGCGCAGAGACTCAACTACAACGCCCTGATCACCCAACTGAACCATATCGGAGCGTTGATTGAATCGGCGGCGAAGCTCACGCCAAAGGCAAACGTCGTACTGGCATTTTCCATTTCTGGCCAAAACACTCCTCTGACGATTCGAGGGAGGGTGATGGCCAGCAAGGTTCTCGGAGCAGAACCAGATGAAACCTCAACTGGGGCCGGCGCCTGGCATAACGAAATTCAGTTCACGGACCTCTCGTCGTCTGACCTCACACGTATTAGGGCTTGGACGCTTCAAACGATGCCTCCAGCCCCCAGCCGAGTCTGACCTCGCACATATGCGCATTCTTTTGACCAACAGGCGATCAGCTGATAGAATTTTTCCCTCACAAGGATGAACCATAACCCCACATGGATAACCGCATGAAAACGTCCCAGATCCGTTCCCATCCCCTCCCTTCGAATGAGGAATTGCTCAGCCAAATTCGCCTTCTGCTCGACAGTCCAGAAGACGACCTGCAAGCCGCGATCATGAAGGAACTCCTGGCCGGGACGCTTCGGCTTCACAGTTCTCATCTTGATATCCTGGACCTCAAGATCGTCAACCGCGCCGTAAAAGAACTGCGTCATGCCTTCCGTGTCTTTCATGACTATCGCGATCGCCGCAAGATCAGCATCTTCGGGTCGGCCCGCACCGCCTCGGATGACCCGAACTACCAGATGGCCTTCCGGTTTTCCCGTCGGATCGTCGAGGAAGGGTTCATGGTCATTACCGGAGGGGCTGATGGGATCATGCGCGCGTGCCAGGAAGGCGCCGGTCGCGAGAACAGCTTCGGGGTCAATATTATGCTGCCCTTCGAACAAGGCCCAAATACCACGATCGCCGATGACCCCAAGCTCGTCACATTCAAGTATTTTTTCACCAGAAAATTGGTCTTTCAGAAAGAAGCCAACGCCATTGCATTATTCCCGGGCGGTTTCGGGACGCATGACGAGGGGTTTGAAATTTTAACCCTCGCCCAAACCGGCAAGAGCGATCCCCAGCCGATCGTGTGTCTTCAGGCTCCCGGCTGCGACTATTGGGACGACTGGTACAACTTCGTCACACGCCAACTCTTGAACCGTCATCTGATTAACCCTGAAGATCTCAGCCTGTTCAAAATCACCACGTCCGTGGACGACGCGATCGATGAGATCAGACGCTTTTACCGCCGATTCCATTCCATCCGCTATGTGGGCCGACTCTTGGCCATACGGCTGAAAACGGGCATCTCCCCGGAACAGGTGGCCGGCCTTCATGACACGTTTGGCGATCTGTTATCCGAGGGCACCTTCGAATTGCGCGGGCCGCTTCCCGAAGAGCTCGATGAACCGGACCTGAAGGACTTGCCTCGGTTGGCCTTTACCTCTAACCGCCGGAGCGCAAGTCGATTGCGTCAACTGATCGACCATCTCAACGCCGTCTAACCAGTAAAGACGCTTTAGTCTCGGAGCCGCATCATGGTATGCTCCGCGGCAATGGCTGGTTCCCGCATACAGCACCCATTCTCTGAGCCCCCCACCGTCGTGCTCTATCACGCCGAATGCGCCGATGGGTTCGGCGCCGCTTGGGCAATCTGGAATCAGTTTCCAGCGGCTCGGTTCATTCCCGTCAAACACGGAAATCCACCTCCCACAGGGCTACAGGACCAGCGAGTCGTTATCGTGGATTTCAGCTATGCCCGCGAAACGCTGGAAACCATGGCTGCTCAGACTCAGGCGCTCCTCGTGCTCGATCATCACATCACCGCAGAGAAAGCCCTCGCCGGCCTTCCCTACGCCTACTTCGACATGAAGAAGTCCGGCGCAGTCCTGGCCTGGGAATGGGCTCACGATCGCCCGATTCCATGGCTCCTCGACTATATTCAAGACAAAGACCTCTGGACTTGGACGCTCCCCTCCAGTCGAGAAATTAATGCAGCCGTTGCCTCCTATCCCTTCGAATATCACCTGTGGAGTCGCTTCAAGCAGAAGGAGTTGGAACAGGAAGGCCGGGCCATCCTGCGTTATGAAAACGAGCTCGTGAGCAAACTTGCGGCGCAAGCGATGTTGGTCGACTTTCACGGGGCCGTCGTTCCATCGGTCCAAAGCGCGGTCTTGACGAGCCAGATCGGCGAACGCCTCTCCGCAGAACACCCATTTTGTCTCATGTGGCACGATCGCGATGGGCGCCGCTATTACAGCATGCGCTCGCGAGAGGATGGGGCCGACGTGGGAGCTATCGCCGCGTCTTTCGGTGGTGGAGGCCATACGCACGCCGCAGGGTTCTCAGTCTCTCTTGGACCTGACGGCTCCTTGCCGGACAACCAGGCACTCCCTCGATCAGTCATCGACCGCCGCAGGCCTCCTGGTTGAGCTGGTTTGTTTGGTTCATTTGGTTGATTTGGTTCATCTGGTTAGTCTGGTTCAACCAAAAACCAGACAAACCAAATAACGGTCTTCATACTCACTATGATTCCGCTGCACGACGATAACCCAACCGAGCGACCGCCGGTCGTTACGATCGCTTTTATCGCGACCTGCGTCCTGGTATTTCTCTATCAGGCAAGCCTTCCCGCCGGCTCAGGAGACACGTTCGTCTTTCAGTACGGGGCAATTCCGGCCCTCGTGTTTGGAGAGGCCGACCCCCCTGAGATGGGCGTCGCCATTCCCGCCTACGCCACGTTGATCACGAGCATGTTCCTCCACGGCGGCTGGATGCATCTCATCGGGAATATGCTGTACCTCTGGGTCTTTGGGAACAACATCGAAGATGTCATGGGGCATGTGAAGTATGTCGCGTTCTACCTCACATGCGGAATTCTGGCCGCCTTAAGCCACGCCCTGACCGATCCATCCTCGTCTGTTCCCATGGTCGGGGCAAGCGGCGCCATTTCCGGTGTCTTAGGCGCTTATGTGCTGTTGTTTCCACGAGCCCGCGTGCTGGTGATGATGCCGGGGCTTGGTGCAACGAGGGTAGCAGCGGGTGTCGTCCTCGGCATGTGGTTCGTGATGCAGCTGTTGAGCGGAGGGATGAGTATCGGCAGCCAGGGCGGAGGCGTCGCATTCTTCGCCCATATCGGCGGGTTTCTCGCAGGGATGGCGCTGATTGGTCTGTTCAAGCGCCCGGACGTACCTTTCTTTGCACCAAGCCGCAGGGGATGACAGACAACTAACCCGGTTTATCTGGTTTGTTTGGTTTGTCTTGTTTATTTGGTTGAACGGAACTAACCAGATAAACCGTCCGGTTTTCACGCATCCAGTAGCTCGCGCACTTTTTCCACCAGCCCTGCTTGTCGATAGGGACGCCTCAAGAGATACCGCGGGTTGAGGCGATGAGATACCATCGCCTCGTCGTCATACCCGGAAACAAAGAGCGGCTGCATCTTCGGGTGTTGCTTCAACAACCGTCTGGCTAACTCACGCCCACCGATTTCCGGCATCATGAGATCGCTCACAGCCACATGGACGGCTCCGGAATATCGCTGCACAAGCAGCAACGCTTCAACAGACGAGCCCGCCTCCAAGACGTGATAGCGATGCCGCAACAACGTGGAGAGCGCGAGCTTACGATCGATTTCATTCGGGTCCACCAATAAAACCGTTTCCTGGCCTTTGGCTGCAACCTGTGCCAGGCTCGACGGAGCCGGCGGCCGGCCCTGTCGTACAAGGGGAAGCACCACCCGCACCACCGTGCCTTCGCCAGGCCGGCTGACAACATCGAGTTGGCCTGCACTTTGTTTCACAATGCCATAGACCGCGGTGAGTCCGAATCCCACGTTCATTTCCTTTGTGGAAAAGAAGGGTTCGAACATGTGCGATTGGGTCTCTAGGCTCATCCCGCTTCCGGTATCGCTCACCTGAATCAATACTTTGGACTGATGCCCGGGGGACGCCTGCTTCGCTTCAATCCGGAGCCGTCCGCCCTGCGGCATGGCATCCCGCGCATTCACCGCAAGATGAAGCAGGACTTGTTCGAGCCCTTCACGATCGACCTCGACATCCATCGGCGCATCTTCAATGGCCATACTGAGATCAATGGAGGCGGGCAGCAGCCCTCTCATCACTCCACGAAGATCCTCCAGCACGGTTTTGACCGAAAGCACCTGCCGGATATGACCGTTGTGGAGGCCCAACCCGGCCAACTGAGCGGTCACGGCTGCAGCCTTCCCTCCGCTTCGAAATATGTCATCGACCGGCCCGTAGAGCGGGTCATCCGGCTTGAGCCCGGATAGAACCACACCAGTCTGCCTCCCGATCACCGAAACGAGCTGGCTGAGTTCGTTGGCAATTCCCTCGGCAATCCGACCGATCGCTTCCATCTTCAGCGCATCATGCAATTGCTGTTCGACGCTTTCTCGCTCCTTCTTCTCCTGCCGGACATGCTCATTCGCTCGTGAGAGATCTCCCTTAAGACCCTTGAGACGGACCTCCAACTGATCGCGCGATGCCTGCAAAGCCCGTTCAGTTTCTTTCAAAGCCTCGATACTCCCCAACAATTGTGTCTTTTGTTGCCGTTCGGTCCCGATCGTTTGCAGCGCAAGACCGTAGAACATCGCCATCACCAACAAAACCGGTACGCCCAACAGATGGCCGGGTGACAAAGAGCCAGTTTGGACGACCCCCTGATAGAGGATGATGCCATACCCGACACAGAGCAACAGAGATAACCCAATCACATGGGAAAGCCGGCGCACCGAGGCGGCAATGAGCATGAGGATGAAATACGACAGATAGAGTTCCGACCGGGCATTACCTGAAAGATAGATGGTTCCAGTCACGAGAACCGTATCGATTCCGACCACAGCCCCGCTGAACCACGCAGCCTGTAAGATCGAGGCCGGCACATACCGGAGGCAGAGGACCATCGCCACCAACCCAGCGACGATCAGCACACTGGTCAGGCGGCTGACGATCAGCTCCTCTCCAAACAACAACTGGTAGGCCAACATCACACCGACCAGCGACTGAAGCCCAACATATCGTGGACGCGAAATCATACTACTATCGTGAATCGAATCCGCCGAAGACGGCTCAATCTGATTCTCAGTGGGTAAGGCAAGACTGCTCATCTGATTATTCTCCTGCTTAGGCTTGGGCGACCGAAGACTAGGAAGAGAGCAAGTCCTATACCGATATCTCGATGGGAAGAACCAAGTTTTTCCAGTAGGCTATGGCCAGGGGACCTGAACTGTTTGATCCATCCCCCTACAGAGCGTCACAAAATCGAACGACGCTGAATGGCCAAAAAATGGCTCTCAGATTGGGTTTGCCAGGGCTGAATGATAGCCGAGCGAAACGAGGGAGAGTTGATCTGGTTTGTTTTGGTTATCTGGTTCATTTGGTTGGTTTCGTTCAACCAAACAAACGAGACACACTAAACAAACCAAAAAACGGTCTTCTTACGCTGGCGAATGTTGTCAGCGGCTTGCTAAGGCGGCAGGGTGGGACCATTTGCCAAGCTGGCCTGAAACTGCTTGGCACGATCGAGGGCTTGACCGAGCGTCTCTCCGAGGAATGTGACATGTCCCATCTTGCGACGGGGACGCATCTCACGCTTGCCGTAGAGATGGAGTACTGCACCAGGAATATCCAGCAGGGTTCGACAGTCTGCGCTCTTCTCCATAAAAATTGCAGCATCGTCGCCAATGAGATTCACCATGACGGCGGGGCTCAGCAGACGCACTTCACCAAGCGGCATCCCGCAGATGACACGAACCTGTTGCTCAAACTGGGACACGCTGCAGGCATCGAGCGTGTAATGGCCTGAGTTATGGGGCCGCGGGGCAATCTCATTGATGAGAAGCTCCCCGCCGGGGAGCTGAAACAATTCGAGACAAAATACCCCGACCCCTTCCAGCCGATCTACAACCTGACAGGCAAGAGCGGCCGCTCGCTCGGCCACAGCTGACGATCCTGGTGCCGGCGCCTTGGTGGTTCGAAGAATCCCTTCTTCATGTTCATTTTCAACCAAGGGGTAGCTGCAACTCTGTCCATCAGCTCCACGGACGACCAGGATCGAGAGTTCCCGTTCAAAGGGCACCAAGGACTCCACGATCCATCGCATACCGGGGCAAGCGGATTCCGCTAATGCTCGCTCCACCGCCGGGACATCGGATTCTCGGGGAATTCTCCTCTGTCCCTTGCCGTCATAACCGGCCGTGGCCGTCTTACAGAGGGCAGGATAACCAAGCTGTCGAACGGCCGTCGCCAATTGATCGGGAGCGGTCAGGCCGGTGAAGGGGGGAACGGGAAATCCGTTGGAGGCCAAGAACCCCTTTTGTTCGAGACGATCCTGAATCACGCTCAGGACAGCGCTCGACGGACGAACCGGCATCTGCTGCTCTAACGCTCGACAGAGCTCCACCGGGATATTTTCCCATTCATAGGTCACGACACTGACCAGGCGGGCAAAACGCGCAAGAATGTGTTGATCGTTGAACGAAACGGGAAAGCTGTGCGTGGCAACACGATGAGCCGGCGCCTCAGGATCCGGATCCCAGACGGCAACGCGATACCCAAGGCGGCATGCCGCCAGGGTGAACATGGCGCCCAATTGTCCGCCGCCCAGGACGCCCAGAACTGATCCTGGCTCAATGACGACGGCCTTCACGACCGGCGACTCGGACGGCCGGGACTTTTTGTTTTGCGCAGCAAGCCCTTCGCTTCAGGAGACTGGAGCACGTTGTCCGTCTGTGTCTGGCGGAATAGTTTCACACGAGCAGCAATTGCTGGGTACCGGCCGGCCAGGATTTGCGCCGCAAGCAACCCAGCGTTCTCCGCCCCTCCGATCGCCACCGTGGCGACGGGAATCCCTCTCGGCATTTGCACGATGGAAAGAAGTGAATCGAGTCCGCGAAGATTCTCCGTCGGGATCGGTATCCCAATGACCGGCAAATGCGTCTTCGCAGCCAGCATCCCGGGAAGATGGGCCGCCCCTCCAGCGCCGGCAATAATGACTTCGATCCCCCGTCCGGGCGCTTGTTCTGCATAGGCGAACAAACGATCCGGAGTTCGGTGCGCGGAGACAACCATCAATTCATATGGAATCCCAAGATCCGTCAGAATCGCAACGGCTTTTTCTAAGATCGGGAAATCGGATTTGCTCCCGCCCAACACCCCGACCAAGGGCTGCGGACGATCCGTTCCTCGCTTCCGTGATTGTGCACCTTTGCTGAGACGAGGCATATTTGCGTGGGCCCTTCTGCCACAGCTCCCTGGCTCATGACTCTCAACGAAGCCCCCACCTTAGCGATTCTCTATCTGATGGTCAAGCGCGCGCAGCAGGCGAGGCAGGTTGAGATCGAGGTTGAGCGAAGATCAGACTCTCATTAGCTCTAACCTTAACCTAAGCCTCAACCTTCTTCGTCCTGGAGGGCTTTTGCAGCATCCTGCTAGGGTAGTAGTTCGGCTTGGACCGTGTCGAGGAGGGTCTTCATCTCAAAGGGCTTCTGAAGCGTGCGGCCTGCGCCAAACATTTTGGCGACATCGAGAAAATTGAGAATCCCGATCCTGTCAGTGCCGCCGGTAATCGCGATGACTTTCAGGTCAGGAAAATCCTGTCGCAACGTGGCAATGGTTACCAAGCCATCCTGACCCGGCATGAGAATATCCATAATGACCAGATCGGCATGGTCCAGCCGATATTGCGGGATAGCCTCCCTCCCATTACGCGCTTCCGTGACGCGATAACCTGCCTCCTCCAATGTATCGCGAATCAACCGGCGGATTTGGTCGTCGTCATCGACGACAAGAATCGATGGCATCCTATACCTCAGCTTTGACGAATGATTCCGAACTGTTGAGTTGCTGGTTCCTAACTTCAGATATCATGCTGTCCTGAAGCAATCTTCAAAAACTTTAAACCAGAAACTCGAAACCTGACCCGCCTCACGACTTTCAAGGCTGTCGCTTCACGAAGAAGGTGGCGGCTTGCGCGCGGCGTGTGATGTGCAGTTTCTGGAACATGTTGGAAAGATAATTCTTGACCGTCTTATCGCTGAGTTGCAGCGCAGTCCCAATTTCCTTGTTGGTCAAACCTTCCGCCACCAGCGCCAGGACTCGCTCTTCCTGAGGGGCAAGGGATTGTTTTCGCACTGGGCCTGCTTGAGCCGATTCGGCTTTCAGCCGAATCAGCGCCCGTTGGGTGAGGGCCGGACTGAGCAGCGATTGACCCTTGAAAACGGCACGAATCGATTGAATGAGCAAGTCGGAGTCGATATTCTTGAGGACATACCCCTGTGCGCCGGCCAGCACAGCCGCTAGAGCGAACTCATCATCGGCAAACGATGTGAGAAAGATCACTCGCGTCGTGGGATGGGTGGCGAGAATATCACGACAGGCTTCCACTCCGGAACCATCCGGGAGTCGGACATCCATCAGCACGATGTCCGGGTTGAGTCGCTTGGCTGCCCGCACCGCGTCGACTCTGGATCCTGCCTCGCCGACGACGGTAATGCCCTGTCTGTTGTGTAAGACCGTTCGCAGACCGACAAGGACCACCTGGTGATCGTCGACCAAGAGCAGGCGAATCGGCTTCCTAGCGGGAGACATCGGCAGCCTCGTTCGGCAAATCGAGTACGATACTGGTTCCCTCATTCACCTTTGACAAAATAGTAAACCGCCCTCCTATCTTCTGCGCCCGGGCAGCCATATTACCCAACCCATGCCCAGTCCTCTTGGCGGCGTCCTGGTTGAATCCACAGCCGTTGTCGCGAATGCTCAACCGGACACCCTGCTTCAGCATCTTGAGCGATACCCTAGCCTCTCGCGCGTAGCCATGCTTGATACAATTACTCACCGCTTCCTGGATGACACGGATCAGGTGCAGGGACTGCTCGGTCGATAGGGCCTTCGCGGCACGGTCCTCGACCGCGAGGCGCACGCGCGTCGCCTGGTGCTCCGTCAGTGATGCCAGCATCTGCTTCAGCACTGCCGGAAAATTCTTCCCCTGGAGCAGGTCTGAGCCCAGCCCCGCGATGAAGTTCCGGATCTCGCGCATGACCTCGTTCAACTGATCAATGGCCTGATTGAGTGATGATCTGGACGTCTTGAAGCTCCTTGGAGCCATCGTCAATTTGGCCGATTCGAGGGCGAGGCCTATAGCAAAAAGCGACTGTAAGATACCATCGTGCAGATCTTGGCTGATCCGCTCGCGCTCTTGAAGCGCGGCCTGCAAATCACGCTCTCGCTGGTGAAGAACGCCTTCGGCTCGTTTCCGATCCGTGATGTCGCGGCAGAAGGCGAAGTTGTACTCCTGCCCCTCGAACACGACATAGTTGGCAACGACTTCCACCGGATAGATGTCTCCCGACTTTGCCTGATGTCTGGTCTCGAAGCGAAGACGCTTGTGTTCCTTGAGCTCACTCCAATGTTGAGACCATTTACTCAACTGGTAATCAGGGTCCAAGTCGGGGATGGTCATCATGAGCAGTTCATCGTAAGAATACCCGAGTTGCTGGCAGGCAGCATCATTCACATACAAAATCCTGGCGCGACGATCGATCCAGAATGCCATGTCCGCCCCGCGATCCACGGCAAGTTGGGTCAATCGCAACGCCTCCTCCGCCCGCTTGCGCTCGCTGATGTCGCGCGCGTACGCACAGTGGTATTCCTTTCCTTCGTAGGACAGATAATTGACACTCACCTCGACAGGGATCAGCCGGCCATTCTTGGCTCGATGGGCCGTCTCAATCACCATAGTCCCGCGCTGTTTTGATTCTGCCCAAAACCCTGGCCACATGTCCGCCGGAAAATCTGGATTCAGATTGTGGACGGTCATGGCGCACAACTCATCTTTTGAATAGCCCAGCATAAAGCTGGCAGCCTCGTTCACATTCAGTATCTTGGCCTGCGGATCGATCCAGTATACGGCGTCAGCGGCCCGATCCATCGAGAATTTCGCAAGCCGCAACGCCTCTTCCGTCCGCTTCCGCTCGGTGATGTCGCGAACGACCGCGACGAGATATTCTTTGTCCAGCCGGATCAGTTGCGCGCTCACCTCGACGGGAAACGTCGTGCCGTCTTTCCGCCGATGGATGCTGTCCAGGATCAACGAATCGTGTCTGTCCCGCAACCCTCGCATCAAGCCAGCAAAGATCGGCCCTGTGACCAGCGGGTCGACGTCATGAACGGTCAGAGCGAGGAATTCGTCGCGCCTGTAGCCGAGGTTCGACGCGGCCTTCTCATTGCCGTCCAGAAATTGCCCGGTCTGGGGATCGATGATCTCGATGGAATCATCGACATGGTCGAGCAAGGTCCTGAAAAACTTCAGTGCCTGCTCCGTCTGCTTGCGTTCGGTGATGTCGATATGGGAACCGGCCATGCGATAGGGGTTCCCTTCGGCATCGGAGAGTGTGACCCCGCGAGCGAGAATCCACCGATAACTCCCGTCTTTGTGACGCAGACGGTGTTCCAGTTCATATTGTGGAGTTACCCCCTCCAGGCAGCCTCGTACTATGGCCAGCGCGCGCGCGCGGTCATCGGGATGGAGGCGCTGTTCCCACTCCGAGAACTCTCCTCGGAATTCGTGCTCTTCATACCCCAGCATGCTCTTCCAGATCGGGGAGAAGTAGACCTCGTTGGTCACCACATCCCAGTCCCAAATCCCGGTGTTCGAACCTCGGGCGGCGAGGTTGAGTCGCTCTTCGCTCACATGCAATGCATATTCGGTCTGCTTGCGTTCGATCGCAATACACGCGATTTGAGCCGCCCGTCCGATGAGCCACAAATCGGCATCCGTCGGCTGCTGCGGGTTGCCGTAATACACCGCGAATGTGCCCAAGACGGCCCCGTCGGAAGCTATCACGGGCGTGGACCAGCAGGCCCGGAGGCCGTGGCCCAGGGCAAGGTCACGGAAATCAGCCCACAGCGGATCACGCGAGATATCCGATACGATCACCTGACGTCGCGTGAAGGCCGCGGTCCCGCAGGAGCCGACAGTCGGACCGATAGCCAGGCCATCGATCGCATGGATATACGCCTCAGGGAGGCTGGGCGCGGCGCCATGGCGCAAGTGCAGTCCGTCGCGATCGAGGAGCAGAACGGAAAAATGCGCCCCGCTTGAAAGCTCCTCGAACTGCTGACACATCAGCGTCAGAATCTCTTGCAGGGAAACATCCGTGGTGATCATCTCTAGGATGCGCTTCTCAGCGGCCAAGAGCTGTTCATTGGCCCTGCGCTCGGTGACGTCTTCGCATGTCACCAACACGATAGTCTCTTCGGTAGAAGACTGACCCACACGGGCTGTTTCTCTCACCCACATCATGCTCCCGTCTTTCCGTACCTTCCGGAACTCCCAGTATCTCCTGATCTCCGGTGTCGCAAGACACTCGGACAGACTCGCGGCCACGGCTTCTTTATCGGCTTCGTGAAAGAGGACCAGCACAGAATGCCCGATTAATTCCTCCACCTGATACCCTAGCTGCTCTGCCCCGAAACGGTTAACAGAGCGCACTGTGCCGTCTGTCGCGAGAGTGAAGTACATGGTCGGGGTTTCATCGTACAACAACCGATACCGTTCTTCACTTGCCCGCAGCGCCTCCTCCACCTGCTTGCGCTCTGCGATATCCCGCATGATGGCACAGTTGTATTCTTTCCCCTCGTACTGCAGATAATTGACGGTGACCTCCGTGTCCAGGACGCGGCCTGTCTTCGACCAATGTTTCGACTCGAACGTCAACGATCCCCTCTGCTTCAATTCTTCCCAATGGGCCTGCCAGACCTCTGGAGGAAAATTTGGGTCGATGTCGTGGATGGTCATCGTGCTCAGTTCGTCGCGAGTATATTCCAGCATGCGGCAAACCGCCTCATTCACATGCAGAATCCTGGCGTCTGAACTGATCCAGAAGAACCCCTCGACGGCATGGTCGACGGAGAATTGAGTAAGACGCAACGCCTCTTGAGCCTGCCGTAACATCGTGATGTCTTCATTGACGAGAATCGCCCCCAGCAAGGCCCCGTCGGTTCCGCGAACCGGCACGGCGGAGTTGCGAATGATCTTCCGAGAACCATCTAGGCAATTGATCTCCAGAATGTCATTTATGGAGGCTTCACCTTTGACGAGCGCGGGCATGAGAGCCCAGCGGTGTGGCTCTGCCAGGGGGCCGGTCTGTTCCCACCACTGTATGTCTTGCTCGGCATTCGACATCGAGACCTGTTTCACGCCGGTCCAAATCTCTCGCGCCGCTGGATTGCCCAGCACCATCTTGCCCTGCGTATCAGTGAACCAGACGCCGACCGGCAACGTATCGAGCACGGTTCGTAGCTCCTGTTCACGCCGAGCCAGAGTTTCTTCCGCTCGCTTGCGCTCGGTGAAATTGCATACCGTGCCGACCATCCGGATGGGTTGCCCCGTTTCATCGCGATACACCCGCCCGTTCCCTTCGACCCATTGCACCTCTCCGGAAGGAGGTATGATGCGATGTTCCGTATGGTAGGGAACCCCTTGCGTCAGGGCCTGTTCGATCTGGCGAAGAAGGTCGGGAAGATCGTCCGGATGAACCAATCGTTGGTAGGCCTCGAATGTGCCGTCCAATGTCCCCGGAGGGAGGCGTTTCACCTGCTCGCAGTTCTCCGACCATGTCACCTGATTCGTCTGGATATTCCAGTCCCATGTCGCGAGCTCCGCGATCTCCATCGCAAGCGCAAGACGCTCCTGTTGCTCGCGCTGTATCTGTTCCAGCTCCTTCCGCTCGGTGATATCATGGCTTATCGCCAGGTGTTCCGTTAGCCCTGTGACGGGATTCCTAAATGGCACAGCATAGGTCTCCATCCACCGGCGGGTTCCCTTGAGACCGTAAATTTCGAACTGGAGCGTGTGCTGATGTCCATTGATCACGCTCTGATGCATGCTGATAAATGCTTCACGATGGTCAGAGGCGATAAGGTCGAACACCGAAAGACCGACCACCTCCGGCTCCCCGCACGCCTCAACCAATTTCAGCCCGGCTGGATTCATATGCAATAGCGTGCCATCAACCGCAATGCGTTTGACGCAAGCGGGGCCAGTATTCAACATCAGCGTCATGAGTAACTCGCGCTTCAGCCTTTCCTCTTCCGCCTGCTTCCGCTCGGTGATATCGCGCATGAAGCAGTGATGGCCGAGAGGACGCCCTTCCCCGTCAAGAATCCCCACTAGCAACACCTGTTTCCAGAAAGCCGAGCCGTCCTTTCGAACGGCCAGGGCTTCGAATTCTCCCTTTCCTTCCCGCAACATCGTCGCATAAGCGGCTTCGGCCTTCGACCGGTGGTCAGGGTGGATCGTGCGGGACCAGTCTCCGCCGATGAGCTCGGATGGATCATAACCCAGCATGCCGGCATACGCCTCGTTCGCCTCAAGGTAGCGCCCGCCGAGACCTACGCGCGAAATACCTGGCATCGCGTTGGCCAAAGCCAGATTCATCTCCCGCAGCGCTTCTTCCGCCTGCTTCACTTCCGTGACATCGCGCGATACCCCGACGAGCCCGATGACCTCGCCCTGACTATCTCGGAACGGCGTCTTGACGCTGTAGAACACTCGCGATTCCCCCTTGAACGGAACGATCTCTTCGAAACGGGCTTGCCCAGATCCGGACATCACCTGCCGGTCGTCAGCCCTGAGCCGCACCGCGACCTCGGCGGGGAACAAGTCTTTGTCGTCTCTTCCGACAATCTGGTCGGCCGGTTTGCCGATGACCTCAGCCCCGGCGGAATTGATCAACAGATAGCGGCCTACCGTATCCTTCATGAAGATTGCATCCGTGGCTGTCTCGATCACGGTGCGGAGCAATCGCTCCTTGTCCCGCAGCGCCACTTCAGCCCGATGCCGCTCCGTCACGTCACGGAAGCTCCAGACCCGACCGACAATCTCCTCCTCCTCCTCCTCCAGAACTTGTGCCCGCGAATAACGCTCCAACACACGTCCGTCATTGAAAGTCAGCCTGTCAAAACTTTCCTGCCCCGGCTGTGCATATAGCTCCCGCACCCTGCGCAGGAACGCTTCCGGTTCCTGGAGTTGTTCCAGCACGAAACCCAGCAGAGCCGCGTCGTCTCCGCAATCCAAGAGTGCTTTCGGAATCCCCCAGAGTTCTAAGAAACGCTTGTTCGCGATAATCACTTTCCCTTCACGGTCGACTGCCAGCAGACCATCTGCAGTGGAGTTGATGACAGCCAGAAGCAGCGAATAGGCCTGCTTACGCTCGGTGATATCAGTTTCTGCGCCGACCATGCGGAGCGGCGTGCCGTCGTCGGCCCAGAGGGCCGTACCCCGATCCAAGATCCACACGTAGGATCCGTCTTTTCGTTGGACACGATATTCTTCGTGAAACTCCAGAGTTTGTTTGGCCAAGTAGGCATCGACAGCCTGGAGTACTCGGTCGAGATCGCCGGGATGGATGCGGCTGCGCCACTCATCGAGATGGTTCCTGATTTCATGGTCCTCAAACCCACGCATTGCTTTCCAACGAGAGGAAAAAAATATCTCGCTTGTCTGAATCGTCCAGTCCCAGATTCCGTCGTTGCTCCCGCGCACGGCGAGCTGCCACCGTTCTTCACTGGCGCGGAGCGCTTCTTCAACCCGCTTACGTTCGGTAATATTTTGGCATGAACCGGACATTCGACTGGGTTCTCCCAGCTCATTCCACAGCGCCTGCCCGCGCCCGCGAATCCAGCAATAGTCGCCTACATTGGTGCGCAGCCGGTACTCGACATCGTACGGAACTCGCTGCTCAATGTGCGCAGCCAATTGGCCGAACACGCGATCCTTGTCATCGGGATGGAGCCTGGCAATCCATTGCTCGAATGTCTCGAACGAGTCGGACTCTTGTAGCCCCAGCAGTTCACGGACGCGCGGCGACCACCAGATCGGTGTCTGCGGCGCATACCAAGGCTCACCGGGCAGCCGGTGGGCATCCCAAAGGATATCGGTGGATCCCTCTACGGCCAGCGCCAAACGTTCTTCACTCCTGCGCAAGGCTTCTTCTGCCCGCTTCTTATCGGACACATCCCGTCCGATTCCGGTGATGCCGATGGGCTCGCCGTGAAGATTCTTGAGTAGGGCGCCGGTCCAGTGATAGGGAATGAGGCGGTACTCTTTGGTCAGCAGATGACCTTCAAGTTCGGCATACCCTTCCGTGAAGGCCCGCTCAATGGCGGTGGCGGTAGGGATATGTTCTTCCGGGGGCACGAAGGCTAAGGCCGGCATGTTCAGCAATTCCTCTGGGCTGTACCCCGTGACTGCTTCGACGCGACGATTCCATCTCACCATGTTGCCATGAGTGTCGAGGGTAAACATAATGTCGGGGGCTGTTTCGATCACATTGCGTATCTCGGCCAGGGCCCTGGCACGTTCCTGCTCGGCTCGCCTCCGTTCGAACTCCGCCGCAATGCGCGGAGCAAAGACTCCCAGCAGGGATTGCAGATAGTCGCTGTTTTCCAGAGGCTTCGTATCCATCACGACAAGCAATCCCATGACTGCTCCGCTTTTCGCCCGGAGGGGCACAGCGCAATAGCTCTCGGCTCCGAGGTCTACCAAACGCTGGAACTGAGGAAAGGTTGCCTGGACATCCCGGTCGAAAAAGGCGAAGGGCTGTGTCAGCGCGGTAGCGCAGGGCGTATGAGCGAGTTCATATTCGAAGTTGTCGACGAGGGTGCCGGCGGCGGAAACGGCCACGGTTTGGATTTTCTTGATGCGATCTCCCTGTACCTCCCCGATGACCGCGTACTGCACCTTCAACCGCGTCGTCAGGTGTGTCACGAGGGCCGCGAAAAACTCCTCGCCGGTTTCCGCCGCAGTGCCCTCGACGATTGCGCGAAGCAGGTCCGATTGCTCGCGCAGATCCTGCGCCGAACGGTCTCGCTCAGTCAGCCGGCGCGACAGGTCGGCAACCTGGTCACGCAGCAAATCCAATTCGGACTGATGGCCGGTACTGCTCATGATGCGACTCCTTGCCATGCAACATGGCGATGTACAACGGATGGGCACGGATCATCAATGCCAAAGCATCGACGCGCAGCAGTGACGATCGCGCCGATGACATTTCGTGGCGCAGAACGATTCTGATGATGAGTGAAGAGGAAGAAATGAAAAACAGAAGAGACGCCGCAAACGTTCCGGCGACGAATCTCAGCCCTATCGTTTTGGCGCAGATCGGGCTGCAAAAACCGCATGTATATAGACCCTCGCCGGTAGTCTTGAGCAGGGGGGCAGGAACGAGAATATTTAATTTGGTGCCGAAGGCGGGACTTGAACCCGCACGGCTTGCGCCACACGCCCCTCAAACGTGCGTGTCTGCCATTTCACCACTTCGGCACTCGAATCCGTGATTCGCACGGGACTCACGAGACAAGCGGGACGGACGACGGTTCGAGGTTCGAGGTTCGAGGTCCGAAGTTCGAGGTTTTCGGAACTTCGAACCCAGAACGTCGAACTTCGTGTCGCGCCTGTCGCGCACGTCTTGCTTGTCTCGCTCATCGCTCCCGAGCGACTTACCAGAGGGAGGCGCATTATAGAAGTGGGCTAAAATCCTTGTCAATCAATGAAGGCTCCGGTAGAATCGGGCCGCTCATGCTCACCGGGTCTTCCAACGTTGTGCAAAGTCTCCACAACCTCACATCCACGCTCGATGATGTCGTTGAACGACGGGCAGAGGGGTCCGTCGCTGCGTTGTTCGACGTCGACAACACGCTCTTGCCGGGAGAGGCCAGCGAGGTACGATTCTTCCGGTTTCTGTGGCGGCGTGGTCTGGTGGGATGGGGCGAGTTGAGCCGAAGTGCCGCCTGGCTGGCGGGGCACATGCCTCCGTTTTCGCTGCACCCGCTCCGGGAACGAAAAGTATATCTGACTGGCAAGCGCTCCGCGGACATTGAATCCTATGCGCGGGAGTTCTGTCAGGCCCAGATGATCGGAAGGTTGTCCGTGCAGGGCCGCGCAAAGCTGGACGAGCATCGACAGGCCGGCCACCAACTGATTCTTGTGACCGGGGCGCCAGATTTTCTGATTGCACCCCTTGCGGAATTTTTGGGCGTGGCCACGGTCTTCGCAGCGAAGCCGGAGCAACGGGATTCCGTCTATACCGGCGCCTTGATTCCCCCCCTGCCCTATGGCCCTGGCAAACGTGAGCTGATCCTCACCCACGCTCGAGAAATGGGTCTAGATTTAACCGGTTCCTATGCCTATGGCGACAGCCCGGGCGATCACGACCTTCTTGAAATGGTCGGGCACCCCCTGGTAGTCAACCCAATCCGGGGCATGGCTCGCACCGCGCAACGATTCGGCTGGCCGATCGCGACGTGGAAGTGAGACTGATTGGCTGAGGTCATCAAGTCTGAATGTCTTCAAGTCATAAGGTCCAAGACTTTCGACCTTCAGACTTGATGACTTTACGACTTTATGACACGAGCATTATATGCGAGTGACCGAAATCTTCCATAGCATTCAAGGTGAGTCGAGCTACGCTGGACAGCCCTGCGTGTTTGTACGGCTGACCGGATGCCCGCTCCGCTGCACCTGGTGCGATACCGCCTATGCTTTTCATGGAGGGCAAGACGGTTCGATCGATGATGTTCTGGCGAAGGTGCATAGTTATGGGTGCCGCCTTGTGGAGGTCACCGGAGGAGAGCCTCTTGCCCAGCCCGAGAGCCTCCCGCTCATAGCCAGACTGTGCGACACCGGCTATACAGTCCTCCTTGAGACCAGCGGCGCCATCGATATTGCGCCGGTCGATCCGCGCGTCCATGTCATCCTGGATGTGAAGTGTCCAGGGAGCGATATGACCGATCGGATGCACTGGCCGAATCTTTCTCAGCTGGCAGCCAAAGACGAGGCGAAATTTGTGTTGGCCGACCGAGCCGACTACGACTGGGCCCGTGAAACTCTGGCCAGGTACGACCTAGCAAATCGCTGTACGGTGCTCTTCAGTCCGGTCTTCGGCTCGCTTGATATGCGTGAGCTGGCCGAATGGATCCTAGCCGATCGTCTGCCGGTCCGTTTTCAATTGCAGATGCATAAATACATCTGGGCCCCGGATATGCGTGGGGTGTGAATTGTGAGCGAGACAAGCAAGACGTGCGCGACAGGCGCGACACGAAGTTCGACGTTCTGGGTTCGAAGTTCCGAAAACCTCGAACTTCGGACCTCGAACCGTCGTCCGCCCCGCTTGTCTCGCAATTCCCGCGCGAATAACGAGCGACGAGAACCAAGGAGTTTGCGAGATGAAGATCATGCAAGTCACGGTACAAGTTGGGCAAGCAGAGACCGCGGCGGCAGAGGTGTTGGTGCTCACGCACTGTGAAGGAGAGGCACTGGCCAAACAGGGTGCGGCCCCGCTCGATCGTGCCCTTGGAGGTTCGTTGAGCAAGCTGGTGCAATCCAAGGAATTCGAAGGCAAGGCCAACG